>CAZZNL010000040.1:0-8680 GCA_964655625.1 uncultured Pseudomonadales bacterium | reverse complement strand
CCGGTGACCTCAAACGCAAGAAATTTGGCGCAGGGCTAGTGACTGCTTTGCAGGAAAAAGCCAAAGTCATGCGCTTTCTGCGTTATCGCGGCTTTTTGCCCTCGCAAGTGGATGCTGCATTGCAGTGTTACTGATACCTGTTATGTTTACCCGCCTGTGTTGAAAGCGGTGAGTATTGCAAATGGGAATGGTGAGCTTTGGGATACCTGAGCGGATCGTGCTGGAGATGCGTGATGTGTACGGTGTTTCTGTGTTTGTGGAAACAGGTACCTATCAAGGCGCGACTGCACTCTGGGCGGCAAAACATTTTGAGCAGGTTTTCACTATTGAATATTCAGAGTCGCTCTATCGTCAGCATGCACCGATGTTGTCTGATTGTGACAATGTGACTGCGTTGTGCGGAGATTCACGCACCTTGTTGCCAGATATTGTGAACGGCTTGGGAGAAAAGCGGGCGCTGTATTGGCTGGATAGCCATTGGTTTGGTGGTGAAACGGCAGGTCATGATGAGCAATGTCCACTACTGGCAGAGTTGGCATGCCTGTGGGGACGTCCACAAGACATTGTACTCATCGATGATGCCCGCTTATTTCTCGCTCCACCACCTATGCCACATGATCCTGCACAGTGGCCTGATTTTGGAGAAATTATTCGCGCTTTACCGGACGCAGGACGCGGCAGAACAGTGTATGTGGCTGACGATGTTATTTACGTGATACCGGCGGAGGAACCTTTACGCAGCCGCTTATTGGCGTATACCAAACGCAGAAATAATTTATTCTGGCAGGATTACCGTGACAGGCATCACTCTGATGCCTGAGCGTGTTGCAGCTGGTGCCGGGTGTTTTTAAATTCTGAAAAACCGAATAGACGTTTCCAGTTCTTTTACTTGCTCGTAGATGGCACTCGCTGCATCTGTCAGTTCAGTTGATGAATGCGCGCTCAACTGAGTAGATGACTCGATCTGTGTTACCGCGCGGTGAATTTGCTCCACGCCACCTTGCTGTTCATCAGAGGCGTGGCTGATTTCCTGTACCAGGCCGGCTGTTTGCACAACTTGTTCAACGATACGGTCCAGCAGGTCGATGACTTCGTTGCTGACTCCGGAGCTGCTGGCGGCAAGGCCGGCAATTTCCGCTGCGGCTATCTTGCTTTGTTCGGCCAGTTTGCGAACTTCTGTGGCTACTACAGCAAAACCTCGGCCGTGTTCACCCGCGCGCGCAGCTTCAATTTCAGCATTTAGCGCCAGCAGGTTGGTGCGTTGGGCAATATCATTGATGACGCCGATACGCTGGGTGATTTTCTGCATTTCATTGACGGCATTTTTCATCACCACGCTGCCTTGGCGCACGCTGTCCGCAGCGGTGGTGGCAATTTGTTCAGTAGAGCGTGCGTTATCGGCGTTTTGGCTGATGGTGACACTCATTTCTTCCAGTGCTGCAGAGGTTTCTTCTGCACTGGCGGCTTGCTGTTCAGCGCTGGTGCTAACTTTCATGGCGCTATCGTGGATATTGGCAGAGGCTACCGACAGGGTGCTGGTTGTATTGACCAGTTGTGTGATCACATTGTGTAGCTTTTCCAGGAAGGCATTGAGCGTGTCAGCCATATCGCCCAGCTCGTCATTGCTGGTTTTTTGCAGGCGTCGAGTGAGATCGCCATCGCCATCTTGTAAATCGCGCAATGCAGCCAGCATTTGTCCAATAGGGCGGGTGATGTAGTAGCGCATGCTGCTAAATGCCAGCAGACAGACCAGCAGCCCCAGCACAACGCCCACCGTGCCTGTAGCGATGCGCAGATTGTTGCGCGCGACACCAAGCGTTTCAGTGCGGTCGACTTCACAGACCAGCCGCCAAGTCTGGCCGTTAATGGTAATGGGTGTCCAAGCGCCGATGACCTCAACGCCTCGGTAGCTCTCGTACTGCCCTGTACCGCTCTCACTCTTGGGAAACTCTCGGTTTGAGGTGTTGGCGGTTTGCGTGCGCAGCGGGCTGGCAATGTTGCCCTGGGGGTCGATCAAATAAGTGTCACCGTGTTCGCCCAAGCCCACAGCACTCCAGCGGCCATGCCATGCCAGTTCATCAAACAACGATTGTAGGGTGGCAGTTGTGGATGTTTGCGTTTCAGTGTTTTGTCGATTTTCCAATTGTTGGGCTATCGACACGGCCTGTTCGGGGTGTTGGCCTAACCAGGCTTCAATTTGTTGTTTTTTGATGTCGAGCAGCGCGGCAACACGCGCTTCGGTGTCGGTCTTGATGTACCGCGAGCCCACCTCTACGGTGACGCTGCCGACAACGCTCATGGCGATCACACTAAACAATAGCTGTAGTACCAGCAGTTTGCGCAGCAGAGATAGATCATTAAACGCCATGAGGGGAGGTGCTCCAATTAAAGGCATGAGGCGCAATTTATCACAAGCGTTTGCTGGTGAGCGGTAACACTGGGGATTTTGCGGCTTCCCACCGTTACAATGGCGGGGCTAGGTAAACATCAGCGCCCTCAGTCTTCGGGGGTGTCGTTGTTGTCATTGATTGTGGTGGGTTGAGGTTGTGATGCTGGTTTTGCGCGGTGCGTCTGCTTTTTCTTCTTTTCGTCTGCAGAAATGGTTGCAGCGGTTGCGTGAAATTGTGCCGGTCAATGGATTGCAGGCGGAGTTTGTGCATTTTGCTGATTTATCCGCCGAGTTAATGGCTGCGCAGCAAACAGTTTTAGAGTCGCTGTTGCACTACGGGCCACAACAGTCATCACTGTTTGAGCCGCAAGGCCGTTTGTTTTTGGTGGTGCCACGTCCGGGCACTATTTCGCCGTGGTCGAGCAAAGCCACAGATATCGCTAACAATTGCGGATTGTCTGTCGTACGTCGCCTAGAGCGCGGTATTGCCTTTTTTGTTGATGCGGCAATGACGGAAGAGCAAGCGGCGGCGGTTGCTGCTGTGTTGCACGATCGAATGACCGAAACAGTGCTGGATACGTTAGATGCGGCTTCAGTGCTATTTCAGCGAGAGCAACCTGCGCCTGCAGGCACGGTCGATATCCTCGGCGGCGGTCGTGCTGCCTTGGTGCGCGCTAACAGTGAGTTGGGCTTGGCGTTGGCTGACGATGAAATTGATTATCTCACGGACAGTTTTATTGCTTTGGGGCGCAACCCTGTTGATGTGGAATTGATGATGTTTGCGCAGGCCAATTCAGAGCACTGTCGCCACAAAATTTTCAATGCCGATTGGATCATTAACGGGCAGGCACAAGAAAAATCCCTGTTCAAAATGATACGCAATACAAACGAACACGCTGGCGATAATGTGTTGTCTGCGTATTCAGATAATGCGGCTGTGGTTGTGGGGCAGCGCGCTGGGCGCTTTTTCCCTGATGCAGCTACTGCTGAATACGCTGCACACGATGAAGACGTGCATTTGTTGATGAAAGTGGAAACGCACAATCACCCAACAGCCATCGCGCCATTTTCTGGTGCAGGCACAGGGGCTGGCGGTGAAATTCGTGACGAAGGTGCTGTGGGTCGCGGTTCAAAACCCAAAGCCGGTTTGACAGGTTTTTCTGTTTCAAACTTGGCGATTCCCGGCTACGTGCAGCCGTGGGAAAGAGATGTGCATGGACAGTTTTATGGCAAACCAGATCGCATCGTTTCTGCGCTGGATATCATGGATGAAGGGCCGCTAGGTGGTGCTGCGTTTAACAATGAATTTGGCCGGCCTAATTTGTGCGGCTATTTCCGCAGTTTTGAATTGCCCGCTGAGGGTGCGGCGGGCGTAGAAATGCTCGGCTATCACAAGCCGATCATGATCGCAGGTGGTTACGGCAATATTCGTGCCGAGCATGTTGAAAAAACGCCGTTTGCAGCAGGAACAAAATTGATTGTTTTGGGTGGGCCGGCCATGCAGATCGGTCTGGGTGGCGGTGCAGCTTCGTCGATGGCTTCGGGACAGAGTAGCGCTGATCTGGATTTTGCATCGGTGCAACGGCAGAACCCGGAAATTGAGCGCCGCTGTCAGGAAGTTATCGACCGCTGTTGGCAGTTGGGTGAGAAAAATCCTATCCAGTTCATTCATGATGTCGGTGCAGGTGGTTTGTCGAACGCACTGCCAGAATTGGTAAAAGATGGTGGAACTGGCGGTGTTTTCAATTTGCGCGCTGTGCCCAATGATGAGCCGGGCATGAGTCCGTTGGCCATTTGGTGTAACGAAGCGCAAGAGCGTTATGTGTTGGCGGTGAGTGCTGCGGATATAGAGCGTTTTGCTGCTATTTGTGAGCGAGAGCGCTGCCCGTTTGCGATTGTTGGTACGGCGACGGAAGAAAAACATCTGCGGGTGGAAGATCCGCATTTTTCCAACACGCCGGTGGATTTGCCGATGTCCTTGTTGTTTGGCAAGCCGCCCAAAATGACGCGCAATATCGAACGCAAGAAGGTAAAACAAAAGCCGTTTGCACACGGCGTGATCAAGCTGCGTGAAGCAGCGGAGCGTGTATTGCAGTTGCCAGCAGTGGCATCAAAAAACTTTCTTATTACCATCGGTGATCGCTCAGTCACGGGTATGGTTGCTCGCGATCAGTTGGTCGGTCCGTGGCAAATGCCTGTTGCCGATTGTGCGGTAACGACGGTGGCTTATGACACCTATGCCGGTGAAGCAATGTCCATGGGGGAGCGCACGCCTGCCGCGTTGATTTCAGCACCGGCTTCTGCACGTTTGGCGATTGCCGAAGCAATTACCAATATTGCCGCTGCGCGGATTGAAAAGCTGTCCGATATCAAGCTGTCTGCCAACTGGATGTGTGCGCACCGTGGGAATGGAGTTGTGCCCGACCTTGGGTATTACCGTGCCGGTGGGCAAAGACTCCATGTCGATGCGCACGCGCTGGCAGGAAAACGGTGTAGAGAAATCCGTGACTGCGCCGATGTCATTGATTATTTCTGCCTTTGCGCCGGTGTTGGATGTGCGTAAAACGGTCACACCACAATTGCGCACGGATCGCGGTGAGAGTGCGCTGTTTTTGCTGGATTTGGGCAATGGCAAAAACCGTCTCGGCGCATCAGCCCTGACACAAGTGTTTGCGCAAATGGGTGACGAAGCACCAGATTTGGATCAACCGCAGCAATTGGCACAGTTTTTTGCATTGATTCAGGAAGCACTGACACAAGACTTGTTGTTGGCGTATCACGACCGCTCAGACGGTGGTTTATTTGTCACGCTGGCTGAAATGGCTTTTGCTGGGCGCTGTGGCTTTGATGTGCAGCTGGATGGCTTGGGTGATGACCCGTTGGCGGTGTTGTTTGCTGAAGAGCCAGGCGCCGTGGTGCAGGTGGCTGTTGATCAAGTGGACAAATTGAAGGCTTTGGCTGAGCAGCACGGATTGTCGGAAATTCTTCACAAAATCGGTTTTGTCAGTGATAGCGATCATCTGCACTTTACCGATGGTGTTGCTACCGTACTCGATATGCCGCGCCAGCAGGCACTGGCTTTGTGGTGGGAAACCAGCTATCAAATTCAAGCGCTGCGTGACAATCCCTCGTGTGCTGCACAAGAAAAACAAACTGTGCTCGACAATGATAATCCCGGTTTGTCGGTGTCATTGAGTTACGATCAGAACAACAATGTTGCTGCAGCGATGATTGCCACCGGTGTCAGACCGCGTATTGCTGTTTTGCGTGAGCAGGGTGTCAATGGTCAGGTTGAAATGGCTGCTGCATTTGATCGTGCCGGTTTTGCTGCGATTGACGTGCACATGAGTGATATTTTGGCAGGCCGTATTGATCTAAAAGACTTCAAAGCCTTTGCGGCTTGCGGCGGGTTTTCTTACGGCGATGTATTGGGTGCGGGCGGCGGTTGGGCGAAATCGATTCTGTTTAATGCGCGCGTTCGCGATATGTTTGAGCAGTTTTTTCAGCGTACGGACAGTTTTAGTCTCGGTGTGTGCAACGGCTGTCAAATGATGTCGCACTTGAAATCTCTGGTGCCTGGCGCAGAGCATTGGCCGCGTTTTGTGCGCAACACCAGCGAGCAGTTTGAAGCGCGTTTGGTGATGGTGGAGGTGCAACATTCACCCTCGATCTTGTTGAGTGGAATGCAAGGGTCGCGGATGCCTGTGATTGTGGCGCACGGTGAAGGTCGCGCAGAAATGGCGGACGCAGTTGCTACACAAGCGTTGCACGACAGTGGTTTGGTAGCGCTGCGCTATATCGATAATACTGGGCAAGTGACAGAAACTTTCCCGGCCAATCCAAACGGTTCACCACAAGGGATAACGGCAGTGACTAATCATGATGGCCGCCACACGATCATGATGCCGCATCCCGAACGAGTTTTTCGTGCGGTACAACATTCTTGGAAGCCGGATGGCTGGCAAGAAGATGGGCCGTGGCTGCGTTTGTTTCGCAATGCGCGGGCGTGGTTACAGTAAGATCAAAGCAACAGTAAGATCGAAACAACAGTAAGATTGAAACAACAGGGAGAATGTAGTGCAGACAATGGATGGCATGGCGGGCTTGCAGGCAGGTGCAGCGGCGATGAATGCAACAAAGACAGGTGAATCAGCATACCGAGTGGCTAGATTATTGATCGCTGACGATCACGATCTGGTGCGCGTCGGTTTGCGCCACATGTTAGATAGTGTGGATGGTTTGACTGTAGTGGCTGAGGCGTCCAGTGGTGAAGAAGCACTGGAGAAAGCTGCCGAACTAAAACCTGATGTGGTATTGATGGATGTACGAATGCCGGGCATCGGCGGCATTGAGGCCACACAGCGTATGCAGCGCCGGTCGCCAGAAAGCAAAGTAGTAGTGATCACAGCTTGCACCAATGATCCTTTTCCGGATTTGTTGCTGGAAGCGGGTGCGCGCGGCTTTATTACCAAAGACAGTGGCATGGATGAATTGGTACATGCTATTCGCGAGGTGCATGCGGGTAATCACTATATCTGTCGAAAAATTGCGCAGGATTTGGCCTTGAAGCCGTTGCGTAAACGCAGCGGCGGCACTCACTCACCTTTTGATGAATTGTCGGATCGTGAGCTGCAAGTGGCATTGATGATTGTCGGTTGCCAGAGCGCACAAGATATTGCCGACCATCTCAATGTGAGCCCCAAAACAGTAAATACCTACCGCTACCGTATGTTTGAGAAGCTGGGTGTGGAAAACGATGTGGGCTTGACGTTGCTGGCACTGCGCCACAAATTGTTTGTGCCGGATGGCGATGGCTGAATCATCTGACGTGCAGCCGGCGTTTGATAGCCAGACTTTTCTGGCTGCAGTGACAGGTAGCCCCGGCGTTTATCAAATGTATGGTTGTAAGGCGCCGGAGCAAGCTGAGTCGCTGTTGTATGTCGGCAAGGCGGGCAACTTAAAAAAAAGACTGGGCAGTTATTTTCGCCAAACCGGGCTGGGGCCAAAAACAAAGGCACTTGTGGCGCGGATTGCGCGTATCGAGCTGACGGTAACCGCCAGTGAAACCGAAGCGCTGATTCTGGAGCAGAATCTGATCAAGGCACATCATCCGCCGTACAACATCTTGCTGCGTGATGACAAATCTTATCCCTATATTTTTCTCAGCGAAGGTGAGACTTATCCGCGTCTTGCTTTTCATCGTGGTGCAAAACAGAAGAAGGGTCGCTATTTTGGTCCGTTTCCCAATAGCGGTGCTGTGCGGGAAAGCCTCAATTTTTTGCAGAAATTCACTCGCGTGCGTCAGTGTGATGACAGTTTTTTTCGCAACCGTAGCCGCCCTTGTTTGCAGTATCAGATTCAGCGTTGTTCAGCACCTTGTACGGAGATGATTTCTCCTGAGCAATATGCGCAAGATGTAGAAACTACTGTTTTATTTCTGACGGGAAACGAGCAGCGCATTATGGAGAAGCTGGGGACGGAAATGGATGCCGCCGCTGAACAGCTGGCCTTTGAGCGCGCGGCAGAATTGCGCGATCGTATCGCCAGCTTGCGGGCGGTGCAGGAACAGCAGTCCATAGAAAATGGCGTGGCGGTCAATGTCGATATTCTGGGTTATGCCCAACAAGCAGGTATGGCCTGTGTGCAGGTATTGTTTGTGCGGCAAGGCCGCATACTCGGCAGTCGCAGTTATTTTCCTGCGTTCTCTATTGAGGATGATGTGGATAATTTACTCGAGCAATTTGTGGCGCAATTTTATCTCGGCAGTGAACGAGAGATTCCCGGTGAAATTGTATTTTTACACGGCAATACAGACGCGGTCAGTGTGTTGCAGCAAGCGTTGTGTGAGCGTGCTGGCCGCAAAGTGATATTGGCATCGCGTGTGCGTACTTACCGGCAGCAATGGCTGGACATGGCGCAAAAAGCAGCGCAAGAAAATCTGCTGCACAAACTGGCGAGCAAACAGAATATCGAAGCGCGTTTTGAAGCCTTGCGTGACATTTTGAGTCTGGATAGCACACCAGAGCGCATCGAATGTTTTGATATCAGTCATTCTTCCGGTGAGGCTACAGTGGCTTCCTGTGTGGTGTTTGATCGTCAAGGTGCGCGTAAAAGTGATTATCGCCGCTTCAATATTGAAGGTATTACAGCTGGTGATGATTACGCTGCGATGAAGCAGGCATTAACGCGTCGTTATCGTCGCTTGAAAGAAAATGACGCTGTGATGCCGGATATTTTGCTGATCGACGGCGGCAAAGGACAGTTGGCACAGGCGGTGGAGGTGTTGGAGGA
>CAZZNL010000039.1:1952-9770 GCA_964655625.1 uncultured Pseudomonadales bacterium | reverse complement strand
GCATGGCACTTTACTGCCTCTCACGATCCGTTACCTTGCGCTAGAAGCCAGTATTCCAGCGTCGCCGTTGATGCGTACTATTCTGAAAACATTGCTGGAGCATTACGGGCACATCATTACGGACTCACCGGTTAATGCGATGACGATTTATGAAAAATTGCGCATCTATGAAAACCGTGCCGAGTTATACGTTGCTTTGTTTGATGATATCGCCATGACTTTTCGTCTCATCGGTACAGCCATTCATGCGTGGCTGGAAACTCACGGTGCCGACCATAAGCTCCGTGAGCGCGTCGATCTGCTGCTGGCCTTGGATATGGCGCTATGCCCGCGCCGTGGTGAGCCATCGGTAGAGTTTCATGCGATACCCGGTGATGCCGCCGCCATTATCAAAGCGCTTGAAGCCATGGACTTGCCATCGACCAATGTATTTGAAGGGGAGAGCACACTGCGCGTTGCCTACCCCGGTGGCGTAGGCACGGTACTGAAAGATCCTGATGGCGGCAGCTGGATGCGTGGCGATTGGGCGGTAGTTGGAGACCCCGCAACCATGCCTTCTGCGTCTAACGTGGATGTCATCAGTTTTGCCCATAACAGAATGGGATGAGCGATATTGCCAGCCTCCGGTAAGCTGATTAAGCTGGCTGCAAGCTAGCCCACAACAACGATCCGGTGCGTCAGCATCGGCACATAAAGGCCGTACAGACACTATGCAACAAAATACGATTCTCCTTGTAGAAGACAATGCCGACGATGAGCTGTTGGCTCTGCGCGCACTGCGCAACTGCGAACAAGTGCAAGAAGTGGCAGTGGTGCGCGATGGTGCTGAAGCATTGGACTACTTGTTTGGCAATGGGCCGTACAGCGATCGCGATACAAGGCAGCAGCCGCGTTTGATTCTGTTGGATATGAAGTTGCCCAAGCTGAATGGCCTCGATGTGCTGCGGCGGATTCGACAAGACGAGCGCACCCGCTATCACCCTGTGGTGTTAATGACGTCGTCGCGGCAGGAGACCGATATCGTCGCTGGCTACAGTCTCGGTGCCAACAGCTATGTTCAGAAGCCGGTGAACTTCGATGAGTTTGCGGATCTGATTCGTGACTTGGCGCGCTACTGGGTCGAGTTAAACCGTACACCCAATCTGGCTATCGGCATAAGCGGCTAATTAAAAACTGATTGCAGACGTTAAGACATGTATTTGAACATTCTGATTGTTGATGATTCTGAAGATGATGCACTGTTACTGGTGCGTGAGCTGAAAAAAAGTGGCTACGAGCCTGTGTTTGAAAGAGTGGCCACTAAAGAAGAGCTAGAGCAGGCGCTACAGCAACGTCACTGGCAGTTCATTATCAGTGACCACACCATGCCAGGATTTAGTTCCGAAGATGTTTTAGCGCAGGTGAAGCAGAGCGGATTGGATGTGCCAGTCATTATCGTCTCTGGCACTATCGTCGAGGATGTCGCCGTGCGTGCGATGCGCAGTGGCGCGCAAGACTACATCATGAAAGATGATTTGGCGCGTTTGGTGCCAGCCATTGAGCGTGGTTTGCGCGATGCTGAGACTCGTCGCGCGAGACAACAGGCTGAGCAAGCGCTGTCACACATGGCGTTTCATGACTCGCTAACCAACTTGATCAATCGCTCCATGTTGAGTGATCGCCTGGATCAAGCATTGTTGCGCGCTCGTCGCGACGACACCTTGCTGGCAGTGCTGTTCATTGACTTGGATCGTTTTAAAATTATCAACGACACATTTGGCCACACTACCGGTGACATGCTGCTGCAAAGTGCTGCAGAAAGAATCTGTGCCTGTGTCAGACGCGGCGACATAGTTTCTCGTTACGGCAGCGATGAATTTGTCATTTTGATGGAAAATTTATCTTCGCGTAACGAAGCAGCAGCGGTGGCCGAAGCCATTATTGAATCCCTGCTAAAACCTTTTTATATCAATCGCCATGAAATGTATGTCGGCTCCAGTATCGGCATCATTTTTTCACGCGATAGCGAAGGTCGAGGCGAGGCGCTGCTGCGCAAAGCAGATACCACCATGAGTCGCGCCAAGAGTGCAGGGCGTAACCGCTACCAATTCTATGTGGCTGAAGCGGGGGATGATACTGATTCAGCGCGCAACCAGTTGGAGCAGAGTCTTTATCAAGCATTGGCGCGCAACGAATTTGAGTTGTTCTATCAACCGCAAGTGCATATACACAGTGGTGCTGTGCGTGGTGCAGAAGTGCTACTGCGCTGGCGACATCCCGAAAAAGGTCTGGTGCCGCCAGTACAGTTTATCGATTTGCTCGAAGATACAGGCCTGGTCTTGCCGGTGGGCGAATGGGTGTTGCGAACTGCAGCACAACAGTGGAGCGCATGGCTGCGTGAAGGTGTGATCTCGGAAAATCATGTGGTGTCTGTCAACATCTCCTCGTATCAATTCCGTGGCGCTGACTTGGTATTTTCTGTCGGCAATATTCTGGCTGAAACAGATCTGCCGCCGCACATGCTGGATCTGGAGCTGACAGAAGGCACACTGATGGAAGACACACAACTCAGTCAGCAAATTCTACAAACCCTGAAGGAAATGGGCGTCAACTTGTCTATTGATGACTTTGGTACCGGCTACTCGTCATTGAGTTATTTGAAAAAATTCCCTATCGATTATTTGAAAATCGATCAATCATTTGTGCGAGATCTGGCCAGCAATGAAGATGATGCAGCTATTGCCACGGCCATTATTGGTTTGTCCCATAACTTGCGCATGAAAGTCATCGCCGAGGGGGTAGAGGATCAAACAGCCTTGCAATTCCTTGCCGATAGAAAATGTGACATTTATCAGGGGTACCATTTTTCCAAACCGATACCCACCAATGATTTTTTGAATCTCTTAAAAACGGGAACTTAAAATCTTCTGTCGATTTTTCCGCTATGGCTATAAGCAATCAATGTCGCTGTCATGGCGACATTGAGCGATTCAACCCTGTTGGCCATGGGGATTGATAGCGCGGTATGGGGCAGTAGTCGCACCGCAGAAGAAACACCTTCCGTCTCATTGCCCAATACATAAATAACCGTTTTTTTATTCTGGAAGGAAAAAAGCGTTTGATCTGCATTGGCAGCCATTAACGCTATCTCGGCACCTACACCGAGTAATTTTTTCAACGCTTCCGTCAGTGACTCACAAATAAAAAGAGGCGTTTTAAAAAAAGTCCCTGCGCTAGCTTTAATCACCAGCGAATCAAGCTTGGCGCAACCGCGCTTGGGAATAATGACGCCATCCATGCCGCCAGCCGCTGCAGAGCGCAGAATCATGCCCACGTTCTGTGGGTTGGTGATCTGATCCAAAGCCAGAAAACGCCCGCAGGGGTTGCCAACTATTTTCTCTTGCAAGTCCATTTCGCTGCCCAAATTAGGCATGCGAATATCTAACGCAACACCTTGATCTTGCTTGCCGTTGCGCGAGATGCGCGACAATGCCAAGCGCGTATGGTATGCCTGCGGCACTTGCCTCTGCTGTGCTAAACGCAGAATGTCATCCAGCGTACCGCCTGCGCGGTTGGATTCAGCAAGATGCAACTTATAGGGCTGAATCGATACATCCTGCAGTGCCTCATACACCGCTTGACGGCCATACAAGGTAAAGATATCGCGAGGCAACGGTGTTTTGTTCGATACGGTCATGGTGCGCAATTAACAGCAATCTTATTGAATAGCAGTATAACGATGCTTGTCTATTGCAGGCCATGCATCGAAAATTGGCGCCAGTCTTTGGAGCAAAGCCATGAGTGAAAAATTTGATGTCATTTTTATCGGTGCCGGCCCCGGCGGCTATGTCGGCGCGATCCGTGCGGCACAACTCGGCCTGAAAACTGCCTGTATCGAACGCATGAAAGGCAAAGACGGTAAAAGCACGCTGGGTGGCACTTGCCTGAATATAGGCTGTATTCCATCCAAAGCACTGCTCGACAGCTCCTACAAATACCATGAAGCACAGGAATCCCTGGCAGTGCATGGCATTACGGCACAGGGCGTGACTATGGATGTCAGCACAATGATTCAACGCAAAGACGCGATTGTTAAGCAGCTCACCACGGGAATCGGTCAGCTGTTCAAAGCCAATGGCGTCACGCACATCAAAGGTTCTGCCACATTGCGCGCAGGAAAAACCGTTGCTGTGCTTGACGAGTCCGGCACCGAGACGCTGTACCAGGCTGACCACGTTGTACTGGCAGCAGGCTCCGTGCCCGTCAACATTCCTATTGCCGCCGTGGACGGAAAATATATTGTCGACAGCAGCGGTGCGCTTGATTTCAACAGCGTACCGCAGCGCTTGGGCATAATTGGTGCTGGCGTAATCGGCCTGGAATTAGGCAGTGTTTGGAAGCGCTTGGGCAGTGAAGTTGTGCTGCTAGAAGCCACGGAAAATTTCCTGCCGAGCCTGGATGTTTTTATCGCCAAAGAAGTGAAAAAGACGCTGGGTCGGCAAGGTCTGGATATTCGCCTCGGCTGTCGCGTTACAGAAACTGTGGTCAACGCCGAAAAAGTGCATGTCAGCTTCACAGACAAAGAAGGCAACACACAACAGGAAGTTTTCGACCGCTTGATCGTCTGTATTGGACGCAAGCCGGCACTCGACAAGCTTTTGGCAGATGACTGTGGTGTAGTGCTGGATGAAACGGGCAGAGTGGTTGTCGACGAACACTGTGCGACTGGCGTTGCTGGCGTATGGGCTATTGGTGACTTGGTGCGCGGCCCCATGCTGGCCCACAAAGCATCTGAGGAAGGTGTGATGGTGGCCGAGCGTATTGCTGGCCATAAAGCCGAAATGAACTACGCGCTGATCCCCAGTGTCATCTACACCCACCCCGAAGTGGCTACCGTAGGGCAAACTGAAGAGCAGGTGAGGGCGGCCGGGCGCGACTGCAAGGTCGGCCTATTTCCTTTCGCTGCATCGGGGCGTGCATTGGCTGCTGATGACACAACCGGTCTGGTTAAACTCATTGCAGACGCGGAGTCAGATCAGATACTGGGCTGCCATATTGTTGGAGCAAGTGCGGCGGATCTTGTCCAGCAGGCAGCCATTGCCATGGAGTTTGGTGCTACAGCAGAAGACCTCAGCATGATGGTCTTCGGTCATCCTACGCTGTCTGAAGCGCTACACGAAGCGGCACTCGCTGCCAATGGTCGCGCCATTCATGTAGCTAACAAGAAAAAGCGCAGCTGAAATTACTGCCAAACCGGTTGGGCTTAAGCCCGTCTGCGTGTAGAATTCGCGCGCGTTGTTTCGGGTGGTGGTCGCTGTTCACCAAGAGCTGTGACTGCCAATTCACGTCTAACCGGCATTCGCCGGGTCACAGAGAGCGGTAAAACATGAACCTTCATGAGTATCAGGGCAAGTTACTGTTTGCCCAATACGGCTTGCCCGTATCCAAAGGCTTCGCTGTCAGTTCTGCAGAAGAAGCAGTCAAAGCAGCAGAAACAATCGGTGGCAGTGAGTGGGTTGTTAAAGCCCAAGTTCACGCTGGCGGTCGCGGTAAAGCCGGCGGCGTTAAGCTGGTAAAAACCAAGGAAGAAATCAAAGCTTTTGTGGATCAGTGGTTGGGCAAGCGCCTCGTTACTTATCAAACAGACGAAAACGGACAACCCGTTAGCAAAATTCTGGTCGAAGCGTGCACCGATATCGACAAGGAACTGTATTTAGGCGCAGTGGTTGATCGTTCTACTCGCCGTATCGTGTTCATGGCCTCAACAGAAGGCGGCGTAGAAATTGAAAAAGTGGCGCACGAAACGCCAGAAAAAATTCTGAAAGCCACTATTGATCCTTTAACCGGTGCACAACCGTATCAAGGTCGCGAGCTGGCGTTCAAACTGGGTTTGAAAGGTGATCAAATCAAACAATTCACCAATATTTTTCTTGGCTTGGCAAAGCTGTTCCAAGAAAAAGATTTGGCATTGATCGAAATTAACCCATTGGTTATTAAGAAAGATGGCAACTTGCACTGCTTGGATGCCAAACTGGGCATTGATGGCAACGCTTTGTATCGCCATAAAGATTTGCAAGAAATGCACGATCCTTCGCAAGATGATCCTCGCGAAGCGCACGCTGCTTCTTGGGAACTGAACTACGTAGCACTCGACGGCAACATCGGCTGCATGGTCAATGGTGCTGGCTTGGCGATGGGCACGATGGATATCGTCAATCACCATGGTGGCAAACCAGCCAACTTCTTGGATGTCGGCGGTGGTGCAACCAAAGAACGTGTTACCGAAGCGTTCAAAATTATTTTGTCTGACACCAACGTCAAAGCTGTTTTCGTCAATATCTTTGGCGGCATTGTACGTTGCGACATGATTGCAGAAGGCATCATCGGTGCAGTGAAAGAAGTCGGTGTAAAAGTTCCTGTTATCGTGCGACTTGAAGGCAACAACGCCGATTTAGGTGCGAAAAAATTGGCTGAATCTGGCCTCAACATCATCGCTGCCAATGATTTGACTGAAGCAGCTAAAAAAGCAGTAGCCGCAGCCGGAGGTGCCAAGTAATGAGCATTCTGATTAACAAAGACACCAAAGTGATTTGCCAAGGCTTCACTGGTTCACAAGGCACTCTGCATTCCGAACAAGCGATTGCATACGGCACCAAAATGGTGGGTGGCGTAACGCCAGGCAAAGGTGGTACACAACACCTCGGCCTGCCCGTATTCAATACTGTGGCTGAAGCAGTTGCTGCTACACAAGCAGATGCCTCAGTCATCTATGTGCCAGCAGCATTCTGTAAAGATTCCATTCTGGAAGCAGCAAACAACGGCATTAAGTTGATTGTTTGTATCACTGAAGGCGTGCCAACTCTGGATATGCTGGAGTGCAAAATTGCTTGCGATAACCTCGGTGTGCGTTTGATTGGCCCGAACTGCCCAGGCGTTATCACGCCGGGTGAATGCAAAATCGGCATCATGCCTGGCCACATTCATTTGCCTGGTAAAGTGGGTATCGTATCGCGTTCAGGCACACTGACTTATGAAGCCGTCAAGCAAACAACGGATGCTGGTTTTGGTCAGTCCACTTGCGTCGGTATCGGCGGTGACCCAATCCCTGGCAGCAACTTCATCGATATTTTGCAAATGTTCCAGGATGATCCAAAAACTGAAGCGATTGTGATGATCGGTGAAATTGGTGGCTCGGCTGAAGAAGAAGCGGCTGCCTTCATTAAGAAAAATGTCACCAAACCTGTTGTGTCTTACATTGCCGGTGTAACTGCACCAAAAGGTAAGCGCATGGGTCACGCCGGTGCCATTATTTCTGGCGGCAAAGGCACAGCAGATGAAAAATTTGCTGCACTGGAAGATGCAGGTGTCAAAACCGTTCGCAGCTTGGCTGAAATTGCCAACGGCCTGCGCGCCATTACCAATTGGAAGTAATGGTCAGTCATACCGCAGGCTATAACAAGAAGGGCAGCGCAAGCTGCCTTTTTTGTATTTGCATAATATTGAGCAGGAAGCATAACTGCTTATGAAAAAAGGTCTATTGCTTGCCATCACCGTCACAGTACTGTTGACCGTGCTGCTAGAGAAAACTTTTCTCTACTGGATGCCGCGAGTTTTTCCAACAGACTTTGTTTTTCTGGCAAATGAAAAAGGGCTGCTAGCTTTATTACAAAGCAGCAAACAACAACTTATTCCTCGCGACTATATTGCACTGGTTGGCGATTCCTATGCCCAAGGCATGGGCGATGAGGCCGCACAAGCCATGCGTAAACCGATGGCGCGTTATGGTTCGGCACCGTATTTGCAAGCGGCGACAGCAAAAGATGTCATCAGTTTTGGTTC
>CAZZNL010000039.1:0-1942 GCA_964655625.1 uncultured Pseudomonadales bacterium | reverse complement strand
TGGTTCCGCTGGTGCGGGTAGTATTCGCAGTATTGTGACTGAGCCGACGAGCCAGCTGGCTTATCTGCGTCAGTTTGTTGACGCATCGCTTCCAGATCCGTCCTGGATATTGGTTTATTTCTACGCTGGAAATGATTTGTACGATAACGCGGCCTATTTTCATTACAGCTTTCCGCGTTTGTTTGCTGAAAACACACAAAATGATCCAGTAACGTATCAACAATACCTTCAGCAATTTGCCATTGAGCGCAATAATGTCTGGCAACAAGCGCAATATAACCACTGGCAGCGTCATTTCCATTTGTTGAGTTTTCTCAAGCGAGCAGGGCGCATACTTCGCGGTCTACCTGCCCAAGCCGCTGATGACGAAAAGGTGCAAGATCCCAGTTTGGATCCGCCATGGATCTTTGGTGGTGCCTCTTATCGAGAGCCGGGACACATCAACCGTGCCACTATCAACGGACAAACCGTGCAACTACCTGATGCCCTACAAGGGCCTGCCATGGCACTGAATGAACAGGAGTGGCAACAAGCCTGGTTTGCACTACAGCAGTCTCTGCAATACGCCCAACGCCAATATCCACGAAGCCGCATCGCATTGGTGTACATCCCATCAGTATTGGAAAGCTATCAACTCAGCAGTACCAATGTCAGCGTACAAACCTATGAAAGACGACAAACTTTATTTACAGCAGATCAACTGCATGCAAGTAGTCAGCGTGTGCGGCAGCAGTTTTACGCCATAGCCAGCCAACAACATATTCCAGTCATTGATACCGAATACGACTTGCAACAAGCTGCACGAAAAGCACCGTTACATGGCCCTGGAGATTGGAACCATCTCAATCAACACGGCTATGAAGTTTTGGGGCACAGTATTGCGCGGCAGTTGTTGCCGTTAACCAACCAGCAATAATTTGTACCCGTTCAGTGAATTTTGCCGTGACATTGCTGCCAAAGCCGTTAGGCTGATGGGAATTGCTTTAGACGTGATCCCAATCATTCATCCCCACATATAGCTTCGTATAATCTATATTATGTTAAATTATATATCAGATAAAAAACATTACTTTCATAGTCTTAAGTCTCTACCTGCCTTCTGCATCACTGCAGCGCTGTTATTTGGCTCAATCAGCACCGGCGTGCATGCTGAGGTCAATACAGCTCCTCCAGCCGCGATCAGCAAACCTGTTGCAGCGGCATGGCCAGAGAATCGCGAACAGCAAGAACTGACCAAAAGCATCGTCAACATCATGCAGACCAAGCATTTTCGCAAGCTGGCACTAAACGATGATCTGGCTTCCATGGTGTTGGATAACTATCTGAAAGTGCTGGATCCTAACCGGATGGTTTTTTTGCAAAGTGATATCGACGATTTCTCGCCTTATCGCAAAACGCTGGACGACCAACTCCAATCCGGCAAATTATCTGATGCTGAAGCGGTTTATCAGCGCTATATCGATCGCTATACCGAGCGTTTGAATTGGGTGTTACAACACGTTGATTTCATCGTCAAAGAAGATACTTTTAATGGCAATGACACCATCGAGCTTGATCGCAAAAAGAGCCCATGGCCAGCCAGCGTAGACGAAGCCAATCAACTGTGGACTCGTTATCTCAAGAACGACATTCTCAGCCTCAAACTGGCTGACAAGCCCACTGAAAATATTGGTGCCACCCTCACCCGTCGCTATAAAGCGCAACTGGATCGCCTGACCAAGCAGACACCCATGGATAATTTTGAATTATTCATGAATGCGTATACCGAACTGTACGATCCACACACAAACTTTTTATCACCAAAATCGAACGAAGACTTTGATATCAGTATGTCTTTGTCACTTGAAGGCATTGGTGCTGTTCTGGAAAAAGATGGAGAAAATATCAAGGTTACACGACTGGTGACTGGAGGTCCTGCGGATAAAGAGGGACAGCTGCGAAC
>CAZZNL010000038.1:0-9882 GCA_964655625.1 uncultured Pseudomonadales bacterium | reverse complement strand
AATAAGCGCATACCTTGGCTGGTGGCGGTGCGCGTGGTTTCCACGCCGCCAGCAATCAAAATCAGGAAGAATGTGCAAAATTCAAATTCGTTCAGGCACTCGCCGTCCACCGCGCCGTTGAGCAGTGCATCAAGCACCGAACCTTTGGTGGGGTTGATTTTGTGCTGCACAGCCAGGTTCATGGCAATTTCAAATAATTGTGCCGCAGCGGCTTGTCCCATTTCTGGGGTTTGACCAATTTCCGGGTCGTCCATACCAATCATGATGTCCACCAGATCAGAAAATTTCTGGCGCTCTTCAAAAGGCATTTCCATCAGTGCACAGATTACAAACAACGGCATTTCTGCAGCGACTTCGCTGACAAATTCGCATTCACCCTTTTTTGCTACTTTGTCGATAATGTCTTTGGCGTATTTGCGCATCATCGGTTCCAACGCGTCCACGGCTTTGGCGGTAAACGCATTGCGCACCACGCGGCGGTATTTGATGTGTTCCGGTGGATCCATGTTGATAATCAGCTGGCGCATGATGTCCATGGCTGCGGGGTCATCACCACCGGGTTGAGGATGCGCGAGGTTCTCACTGGAGGAAAACAGGTCGGGATTTTTGGAGACAAAATCCAGGTCTTCACGTTTGGTCACAGCCCAAAAGCTGGTGTTGCGGATGGAGTCGTCCTGCCAAGAGACAGGGCATTTCTCGCGCAAGGTTTTGAAATCCTCGAACGGCACGACTTTACCCATACGTTCGGCATTCATCAGATCAAACTGGAAGGGGCATTTCTCGGTCATGGTGTCGGCTCTCTCAAGATGGTAGGGGTATTAATTTACACGAATGTAAATTAAATCGACTCGCGGGCCGTAGGCAAGTAAGCTATTGCGATGAACAGAGTGTTATCGCGCCGCCGTGCTGCTCCTACCAATAGCAGCGCCCCCAGCAAAAATCCTCAGCCGGGCCGCCCCGTGGGTAGTCGCCGTGAGGATACGTTGGCGCGCGTCTTGCCAGCTGCGAGACGTTTGTTTGCCGAAAAGGGGTTTGCGCAGACCACGTTCAAGGATGTTGCAGCGGCAGTGGGGCTGACACACGCGGCGCTGTACCCGTACTTCAGCAACAAAGTCGAACTCTATCTTGCAACGCTGGATGACACGCAGGCACTGCTATTGCCGGACTATCTACACGCCATCAGTGAGGGCAAGAACCTGCGAGAGCAAATAGCAGGCGTGTTAATGGCTTCTGCGGCTGCACATGACCGCGATAGTTCGGTGACGGGTTTTCTGGCGGCAGTGCCGATAGAGATTCGTCGCCACCCCGAGTTGGCTGAGCCCTTGGCGGCGCGCCATGACGTGATTTATAGCGCCTTGGAAGCGATGTTTGAGGCGGCGCGTCAGAGCGGTGAACTGCGCTTGCAAGCGACCACGTCCGAGCTGATCTCCGCCTTTTTAGGGGGCGGGGTGGGGGTGGCACTATTCCAATACGGTGTGGCAGCCGCTGAGCTCAGTGGCGCAATGGCGGTGTTTGTCAAAGTAATGAGCGGTGAGGCATTTGGTGCTTGAGCGCTGAGGCGCGCTCAGAGAGTAGTGCTCGTCACCGTCACCTCTGCGCTGTTCTCTGCAGGTAATTCTTGCAATAGATAGCGATGTGCCTGGCTGCGCGTTTCGGCATCGCTGGCAAAAACACTCTGCAAGAAACTGTAAACCGCCAGCGTGGTAAACATGTGTTGGCGCGCTGCCTGCATGGTGCGCTCAGGAATTGTACCGCTGCAGGGCAGACTGCGGTCGCTGAGATCAATGCCATCCTCGGCGGCATCCAGACCCGGCATAAACAAAGGTTCTTTCGCCCCGGAGGGTTTGTTTTTCAGCCCTTTTTGCACTTGGCTGCAGCCGAGCGTGTCAGGGTTGGCCATAAAACGCATAAACGTTGATGCGGGTTGGGCGAAACCGGCATGCGAGGCATTTTTCAGGTTGACCAAGATGCTGCCCGGTTTTTTCTGCGGAATGGGCGCGGCATTTTTGTCGAACGGAATAATGGCGTCGCCATCACCGGCAATCATCATGAACGGTACGTCTGCGCTGGCAAAAAAATGTGGCGTGAACATGGTGGCAGGTCCAGCGATAGAAATAGCTGCGGTGATGCGTGGGTCGCGCACTTTGCGATGGAAGGTGATGAGGGTGGATGTCATGCCACCGAGCGACACGCCGGCTACCGCAATCTTTTGTGGATCAAGTGTGTGGTAGAGGATGTCATTGATATTGGCGTTGCGCTCCAGCAGGGTGCTGATCAAAAAGCTGACATCCCCCGGCTGATGGACGACATCGCCGATCAAGGGTTTTCCCGGCGCAAAGAAATTGGTCAGCGGATAATTGACAGCCACCACGGTATAGCCGTGGCTGGCTAAAAAATTCACCAGGTACAGGCCTTCGTGGTGAAAAGACATAAAGCCGTGGCTGTAGATCAGCAGTGGATGGGGCGTTTTTAATCCAACGGGTCGCCACAGCTTGCCTTTCAAGACGCGCACATCGCTGCCGGGAAACTCGTTATTGGGCTGGGTTTTGCGGCTTTCATCCACGGCTTTAAAGTCTTCAGTGACGACCGCATAAGGGCCCAGCTGGTACAGCGCTTGGCTTTGAGCACCCTCGGAGGAAACGGTAGCTGGTACAAAGGCAAACCAGTAGCCGCTCACTGCGAGTACTACGAGGATCAAAAGAAAAATCTGCCATTTGCTCATGGTGTTGGTTGCTCTCATCAATGTGTTGCCAATCTACCAAAAGAAAAACTGCAAAACCCACAAGGCGAGCACCGGCATCATCGCCACCAGCACGGCGCAGTGAATACCGAATTGTCGGGCAAAACTGAGTGTCCAGTTGCGACACAATTGATGTGTGAGCCACAGCGACCAAATGACCGCAGCGGCAAGCAGTGCGGCGCGAAGGCTTGGCACTTGCGGCACAGCAATGCGATCCATCGACAGTTGTGACAGCGTGAGTATCGACAAGCCCAGAAAAATGCTGATGCCGCCCAGCGGTGTGACGCTGTAGGCCAGTCGCCAGAATTGACGGCTATCACCCAGCAGGCTGCGAGCCGCCACCCAAAACACAGCGCTCATCCAACCGCCGATAAGCAGGGCGGTGGAAAAAATGTAGAACACGATCAAACCGCCATCGAGCCAGGTGAAAACATCATTGGCAGCGGGGTAGTGTGTTAACAGCCACCACGGCGCGTTATCCCTCAACAACCAGCTTTGATGATGTTCGACCATGAATTGCGCGGCGGATAGTTTCAGTTGCACAAACCACGGGCTGCCGCTCCATTGAAAAGCGCCAATCGCAATACCTAATACACCAAAGAGCAGGGTGATGACTTCCACGCGCTCGTGCACTGTGATTTTCTGGTGTTGCAATTCGTCGGCGCTGGAGCGCCATTGCAGTTGTACGGCTTGGCGATGGCCGCTACAGCGCCCGCAGGCGTGGCAGTCACCGCTGCCTGCGCGGTGTTGCACATCCAGTATCGGCGGGCAATCTACCGGTGATGTGTTGTGTGGTGCTTCGTGCCAGCGCTGCCGGTTTACGCCGAAATGCACAGGTGCCAGCTTGGCTAAAAGAGTAAATACACCATTGGCCGGGCACAGAAAACGGCACCAGACGCGTACGTTTTTGCCGTAGAGATAGCCGACGACAATCGCTCCAATTGTGGAGCCTCCCAAGATAAGCAGTGCGGGCTTGGGATACTGGTAAACGCTGACCAACTGTCCGAACACAGTGGTGCAAACAAACGCCACAAACGGCCAGCCACTCCAGCGTATCCAGCGTGGGATACTGCGTTGCAGGCCGTGGCGGCTGGCCCATTCGGTAACAGCACCTTCCGGGCAGAATACACCGCACCACACGCGCCCCATTGCCATCATGCTCAGCATGACAAATGGCCACCAGATGCCCCAGAACAGAAACTGGGCAAAACGGGTCAGGCTATTCCAAAGGTGGGCGTCTTCTCCCGGCAGTGTGAGAAATGCCGGTGCGGTGACGAGAAAGGCATAGCCAATAACAACAAACCACTGCAGTGCGAGAATCCATCGACGGTGGCGCGCCATCGCATCACCCAGCTGGCGCAACCAGCGGGATGTGGTTTGTGCGACGGAGCGGTCGCTGGCAATCAGCGTCGACATCAAGTCTTACTTCGCGACGATTTTTCCTTGTGCGGTGTCCATGTGAAATTCGCCGAAGAAGGGGTATTCACCCGGCTTCAGCGGTTGCACGATCACCTTGCGCGTCACGCCTGCGTTAGACACGCTTTCAATGCCGAGTACGACGCTTTCAAACTCTTCTGGTCCTGGTCCTTCGTTCACGACAATCAAACGAATTTTGGTATTAGCGGGCACTTCGACCACATCAGGGTAGAAGCGCCCGTTCTTGATCACGATCGTGCGTTCAACAATTTCATCGTCGCCAGCGTAAGCGAGCATTGCACTGCAAGTCATGAGCGCGAGTAGACAGGCGCGAAAAATGTTTAGCATGATCGTGTTGCCTCAAGAAATGTATTAATAACCGCCTTTTTTGCCGATACCGGAGTAAACAAAATCCCACTCCAGGGTGAACGGTTTGAACCAGGCTTCTACGCCGGTCAGTTGGTCAGTGTGGCGACCAAAGTGCTTGCCCATTGGGTTGTCGATTGGAGCGGCAATGGTTAGTTTCAGGTGATATTTGCCATAGCCTGGCAGCTTGACGTTGTCGCCGTAGTGAGGGCCGTCGTTAGCAACCATCGGCATCATGTCGCCAGCAATTTTCTCGCTGCTGCCTTCCTTGGTTAATTCGTAGCTGATTTTGAGGTAGGGAACCCACGAACCTTCAGAAAAACCATTGGGATTTTTTTGCAGTGCGCCGATATCCGCTTCCAAGTGAATGTCGCTCTTATCTGCTGCCGTCATCATGCCTTCTGGCTCCATGCGAATCGGCTGCAAATACACAGCGGCAATTTCCATGCCGGCGCGTTGTACTGGTTCGCCAATCGGATATTCCAGTGCTTGCGCAGTGACGGGAAGCAACAGAGCGCCGCATAGGGAAAGAAATAAACGTTTCATGGTGTGATCTCCTTGGTGTTGTGGGAACGTGGTGTTGATGGTGGTGAAAGTGCGAGCTTGTCGCATTGCTGCACCCAGCGCATGCCGAGGTAAATGACTGTCAGGGTGGAGCAATACGCTAGCAGTTGCACGCCCATAGGCGCGGCTTCATAGCCCATCAGTGCGTGCAGTAAGCGGCCTGTCATGGACGTGTTGCTTAAAAAAGCTGAAGTGTCCCATGGGCGACCGAGTGCGGGTAGCCAGTCGGCTTGCACCAGAAAACGCACAGCTTGCGAGGCCATGCCCGCAGCCAGTAACAAAATCATCCAGCCGGTGACGGCGAATAAATGACGTACGGGAATTTGTAATAAACCCACATACAGTGCAGCGCCTACAGCAACACCTGCAAGCAGGCCGAGTAGGCCGCCGCTAATCATGTCGGGCAGAGCCAGGCCTTGTATGGATTGGCCGTAGAGAAAAAGCACAAGCTCCGAGCCTTCGCGCAGCACCGCCAGCCCGACGACCAGAGCCAACGCAAACAGCGGTTCTCCCTCTTCGCGCACGGCTTTGCCGACCTGCTTCATCTGTACCACCAGTTCACGGCTGTGGCTGGACATCCAGATGTTGTGCCAAGCCAACATGCCCACAGCGATAAATAAAATAGTGGCATTGAAGACTTCTTGCCCCACGCCGTCAGCCAGCCCTGAGAGCCAGTCAGCAGCTGTCGCCAATAGTGTTGCGCCAATGCAACCCACCGCCACACCGCCGCTAATCCACCAGCCGCGATAGGGAATGCCGCGCGTGGCTGCGGCGGCGATGCCGATAATCAGCGCCGCTTCGAGAATTTCACGAAAAACAATAATCAGCGTGGCAAGCATAGTGAGGTGGGCAAGAGGGCGCAGCGGTAACTGGGGGGTGCTGCTAATGGTAAAGGGTGAGCTTGTGTTATGCAATACAAATAGGAATTATTCTCGATTAGAGTGTGCGCGGCGTAATGTGCATCCGGAAGCGATCGGGCAGGCAGGGGCCAGGATTAAACACCATTTTGTAGCGCTTGCTCGGTTCTGCTGCGCGAAATGTGTAGTGACGCAACAGGCAGGCGGTGGTGGACAGAAAAATGCTTTCGGCCAGTGCGGCACCTAAACAGATGTGCGGGCCACGGCCATAGGGCGAGAAGGCATAGCGTGCGCGCTGCTCCAAGCGCGGTTCTAAAAAGCGGTCGATATCAAACTGTTCAGGATGGGGGAAATACTGCGGATCGAAATGCGGGCCGCCAGTGAACAAAACAATGTGTTGTCCGGCACGAATGTGATGCCCTTGATATTCAAAATCTTTCGCAGCATGGCGCATGGTGGCAAAAGCAACGGGATAGCGGCGCAGTGTTTCTTGGCACAAGCCGAACAGGGCCGGAATATTGCGCATTTGATCGGGAGGCGGCAGTTGATCGTTGTTTGCTGCACAAGCGTTATCAACGTCGTAGCGCACACGTTCCAGCAGTGCAGGGTTGTGCAGTAGTTCTTGGAACAAGAACCCCAAAGAGCTGGCCAGTGTATCCAGGCCGGCGATAAACGGCGTGAGCAGGATGGGCAGCAACTCATCTTCGCTGCGCGTAGGGTCGGCGTCCACCCGTTTAATCGCCATGGAGAACAAGCTGTCTTCATCGAGTCGTAAACGCGCGCGGCGCAGCAAATCCGCACCAAAAGCATTGACGCGTTTTTCATGGCGTCGAAATCCGGGAAAATGCAACACAAAAGCCGGCAGGCTTTTGTTGAGCTTGACCACCAGCAGCATTTTCAGATATTCGCCGATGGATTCAGCGAGATCTGCGGGTAAATCAAAAATCTCATGGGTGAATAGATACGACAGCTCGCGCGTGATCAAGGTGCGACTGAAGTGATTGACAGACACTGCTTCCTCGCGCGTAAAAGGGTCGACACACTGGCGTATCACAGTGAACAGGTGCGATTGTTCGCCGTGAGCAACTTCGCGTGAGATATAGCGTTTCCAGACGCGCCGCTCCTCAATATGTGGCTGGCCATCCATGGCAATCAGCATGTGTGGACATTTCCAATAGGTGCTGAGGTCTTTCCACTGCTCGCCGGAAATGATCAGGTCTTTGCCTTCTTCACTGAGGAAGCGATTGACGTCAGTGCCAGTCATCACCAGCATCTTTTTGTGCAGCACGCGGAAATAGAACACGGAGCCACACTCCTGGGTCATGCTGAGCATGCCGCGCAGCGGGTCTGGCACGATGCGGAATAGAGCGCCGAGCAGAGGGAGACCTCGGGCGGTTGGAGTGTTGCCGGATGGCTGGAGCATACATTTTCCCTGCTGCGTATTGTTCTATGACATAAAGGGTGCTTGATGGTGATGATAGGCTGTCAGAGAATGAACGGGTATATCAATAGGGCATCATATGCACCTCAGTCGCTTTACCGATTATGCCGTGCGCGTACTGATTTTTGCGGCGATCAACCCTGAACGTTTGGTGACATTGCAGGAAATGTCGGTGTTTTACGATATTTCCTTGGCGCATCTGCGCAAGGTGGTACATAAACTGGGGCAGTTGGGTTACTTGAAGACATATCGCGGCAAATATGGAGGCATGCGTTTGCAGCGATCCTCAGCAGAAATCAACATCGGTCAGGTTATTGGTGTGTTTGAAGGGCGCGATCAGTTGATCGACTGCTCAGGCTTGTCTTGCGTCGGCCAGCCTGCTTGTGCGTTACCGCGTTTATTGAGGCGTGGTCAGCAAGCGTTCTACACTGAGATGGAGAAATATACATTGGCTGATATTGTGGTGTTGGATCGTGTGCCATTGATGGTACAGGCCGTGGAAAAACGGCAGCATCCTGCAACAGTTATCGTCAAATCCTGATGTATTTTTTTGCAATATTTATGAGTTTATGTGTTTGTAATTTTGTGAGTTATCGCTATGTCAGATACGATTTTTGGGAAAATTATTCGCGGTGATATTCCGTCAGAAAAGTTGTATGAAGACGAGCGATGTATAGCGATACGCGATATTCATCCGCGTGCGCCGGTGCATTTGCTGGTCATTCCAAAAAAAGCCATTCCTCGCTTGGTGGATGCCTCAGTTGAAGATCAGGCTCTGCTCGGGCACCTGCTGCTAGTGGCGGGCAAGCTGGCGAAGGAACACGGTGTCGGCAATGCGTTTCGCTTGCTGATCAACAATGGCGAAGGGGCGGGTCAAACCGTGTTTCATCTGCATGTGCATATCCTCGGCAATGACAAATATACCGAAGCGGATATGGCTGCCACCTGAACTGGCAGCGCGCTACCGAGTATTTATTCATGGTCGCGCTCGTTACAATGGCGAGCGTTTTTTAGGTGTGTGTTTTTTTGTTTTTTCGTTATTTTGCAATGATTGAGACATTATGACCGTTCGTACCCGTATTGCTCCTTCTCCTACCGGTGATCCTCACGTTGGCACGGCTTACATCGCCTTATTCAATCTGTGTTTTGCGCGCCAGCATCAAGGGCAGTTTATTCTGCGGATAGAAGATACCGATCAAGCGCGCAGCACGCGTGAATCGGAACAGGCGATTTTCGATTCCCTGCGCTGGTTGGGATTGCAATGGGATGAAGGCCCGGATGTCGGCGGTCCGCACGGCCCTTATCGCCAGAGCGAGCGCATGGCAATTTACAAAGACTATGCCTTGCAGCTGGTTGAGAAAGGCCATGCTTTTTATTGTTTTGCCACGGCGGCTGAATTGGATCAGATGCGTGCAGAACAGCAGGCGCGCGGTGAAACGCCAAAATATGACGGTCGCGGCTTGCATTTATCAGCAGAAGAAGTGCAGCACCGTTTGGCTGCTGGTGAGCCGCATGTCATTCGCATGAAGATTCCGGAATCGGGTGAGTGTGAAATTGATGATTTGCTGCGTGGAAAAATTGTGATTGATTGGCAGCAAGTCGATATGCAGGTATTGATGAAAGCTGATGGCATGCCCACTTATCATCTGGCCAATGTGGTGGACGATCACTTAATGGAAATTTCTCACGTGATTCGCGGGGAGGAGTGGATCAACTCAACGCCAAAACATTTGTTGTTGTACCAGTATTTCGGTTGGCAGGCGCCGGTATTTTGTCATTTGCCCCTGTTGCGCAATCCCGATAAATCCAAACTCAGCAAGCGCAAAAACCCGACCAGTATCAACTATTACCGCCGCATGGGTTATTTGCCGGAAGCGCTGCTGAATTATCTGGCGCGCATGGGCTGGTCTATGCCTAACGAGGCAGAAAAATTTACGCTGGCGGAAATGTTTCAGTATTTTGATTTGAAAAATATCACGCTAGGTGGCCCTGTTTTTGATGTAGAAAAACTGGATTGGCTGAACGGCTGCTGGATACGCGAAAATCTCGATGCGGATGCTTTTGCAGCCAGAGTGCAAGAGTGGGCGTTGAACGGCGATTATTTGAAAGCGATGATTCCATTGATTCAAACGCGGATCGAACATTTTTCGCAGTTGCCTGCATTGCTGAGTTTCTTTTTTTCTGGCGCGCCAGCCATTAGCAAAGCTGATTTTGATGCGCTGAAAATAGATGACGAACAGTTGCGGCGCATTTTGCAATACAGTAGTTGGATGCTGGACACACAGCGCAGTTGGCAGCGCGATGATTTGTACGCCGCGCTCAAAGGGCTGGCAGATGCCATGCAGTTAAAAATCAAAAACTTCTTGCCGCCGTTGTTTGTTGCGCTGACCGGCTCTACCTCCGCGCCGCCGTTGTTTGACTCGATGGCGCTGCTGGGAGCGGATCTCGTGCGTGCGCGTCTGCGTGAGGCGCTACAGCTCACCGGTGGTGTGTCCAAG
>CAZZNL010000037.1:0-10148 GCA_964655625.1 uncultured Pseudomonadales bacterium | reverse complement strand
ATTTGACCGCGGGCGCGGCACTGCGCTGCATTTATTCGAGCATGTGCACGGCGATTCGCGTGATCGCGGCCCTGCCATGATTGATTTGATACAAACTTACGAGCAGGCAGGATTGTTGCTCGACCCTGATGAATTGCCAGATCATTTAACTGTTCTGTTGGAGTTTGCCTCGACGCAACCCTCAGAACAAGCACGCAGCTTTATCGGCGAATTCGCACATATTCTGCAAACGCTGCACGCCACGTTGCTGCGTCGGCACAGTGATTATGCAGTGGTATTGGCTGCGATTCTGGAGGCAGCTGGACAGTCTGCTGCATTGAGCAAAGCTGCACCCGATGAAGAGTCACTGGATGATAGCTGGCAAGAACCCGTGGCATTTGATGGCTGTGGCAGCAATACGCATCAAGTGCCATCACCTGCAACAGACTCGCAACCTTTACGATTTGTCGATGGTACTCACACTCGCTGATTAGCACACACTGGAGCGCGCCATGCCACTTGCACTGCACCACTTTCTGTTTGGCATCTACCCGTATATTTGCGCCGCTGTTTTTCTGATGGGCAGTTTGGCGCGTTTTGATCGCGACCAATACACCTGGAAAAGCGATTCCTCACAATTACTGCGCGGCCGCCAATTGCGCTGGGGCAGCAATTTGTTTCATATCGGCATTTTATTTCTGTTTTTTGGCCATTCTGTTGGCCTACTCACACCGCATTGGGTTTATGAACCGTTTATTTCTGCGCCACATAAACAAATGTTGGCAATCATTTCGGGAGTCTTTGGCGGCGTTATTTGTTTTGTGGGTTTGAGCATTTTGTTGCACCGACGCCTGTTTGATCCGCGTATTCGTCTCACCAGTCACCGCACCGACATCGCTATTTTGTTTATTTTGTGGTTTCAGTTAGTGCTGGGTTTGATCACGCTGCCTTTCTCTTTCCAACACCGTGTGGATGCTCATGCCATGCTAGCGCTCTCAGCTTGGGCGCAAGGCATTGTGACGTTCAACCCTGATCCTGATTTGTTATTGGCCATTGATTGGCCGTTCAAAGTGCATATCGTGTTGGGTGTCACCATTTTCTTGCTATTCCCATTCAGCCGGCTGGTGCATGTATGGAGTGGTTTTGCCACCGTGGGCTATGTATTTCGCCCGTATCAGGTAGTGCGTTCACGGCGCCTCAATTTACCTAAACCCAACACGCTACCTCAAACCAATACACTCCCCCAACCCAATACAAGTTCGTCGCCACAGAAGCCGGTGTAAAAAACCATGTCTGTTGAATACTACTCACCCAAACCTATCGCAACAGCTATCACGACTGTAGCGCATATCAATGGTGTGCCACTGCACGATGAACATGAGCAATTCGACGCAACCACACTGCGTCAACGCGCCTGCACGGAATTGCTGCGGCAGGCTGCTATCACGCACGGTCTGTTGTCGGCGGAAGATCCAACGCCGCAAGCTGGCGTCATCAGCGAGGCGGCAAGCCGAGCCATAGAAACACTGCTCGATCAACAATTGTCACTGCCCGAGCCAGACGAAGCGGCTTGTCGTCGTTATTACACAGCGCATGCGATGCGTTATGTGATCGGTGAGCGCATACATGTGCGCCATATTTTGTTTGCGGTAACGCCCGGTGTGGATGTGCAAGCCTTGCGCCAACGTGCTGAAGCTTGTTTGCTGGATGTGCGCACAAGCGCGCCTGAACAACGCAACAATGCATTCACTACTGCGGCCCGCAACAATTCCAACTGCCCTAGCAGCGTACATGGCGGCGATCTCGGTTGGTTGACTGTGGAGGATTGTGCGCCAGAGTTTGCGCGTGAATTGTTTGGCCACATTGAAATCGGTGTATTGCCGCGACTGGTACACAGCCGTCACGGTTTGCATGTGGTCGACGTATTGGCGCGCCAAGCAGGACAAACACAATCTTTTGAGCAAGTGCGCACTGCTGTTACGCAGGCGCTGCATCAACAAAGTTTTGCTACGGCGTTATCGCAATATCTGCGCCTATTAGCAGGCAGTGCGATAATGGAAGGGGTGGATATGGAAAGTGCAATTACGCCGCTACTGCAATAAATGCAGCGCAACTGCCCTAACAAAGAACGCCAGGCTCAAGATATTTTGCTCAACATCTCGTTAGCGGCCTGCTTCAATTCGGCGTCACCTTCTGCCAGCACTTCTTCCAGCAAATCGCGCGCACCTTCCCTATCGCCCATCTCGAAATATTGTTTCGCCAGCTCCAACTTGGTGACGACAAAATCTCGATCTGTTACATCGCTGAAAGCGGATTCATCCACTGCAGCTTCAGTCGCCACCTGCGCTGCTGCCACAGGCGCTTCTGCAGGCAGCATCTCTTCTGCGCTGGCAAACAGCTCGGGTTCAAATTCAAACTCTTTATCTACAGCGGTCGATTCGGTAGACAACAGTTCTTCCGACAAATTGAGATCCAGCAAACTGTCGTCGAGCAACAGCTCTTCTTCTGTCGTTGTTGCGGTTGCCGCCACAGCCGGTGTCGCCAGTGGTGCAACGCCTTCACGAATCCATGTGCTGTTGACATCATGCTCAGCCTTAGCCGCCGCCAATGGCGCAACGCCTTCGCGAATCATGGTGTCTTCCACTGTTCTGCTATTAGCCACCGGTTCTTGTTTTGGCTCTGGCTCTGCCATTACCAACGCTTCTGCCGCAGATTCTGAAGCAGAATCAGGCAGATCTTGCTTGAGGTCTGCCATCAGGCGATCCAAAGCATCTTCTGTAGACAGCGACTCTTCTGGCTCACTGACAGGTATTTCTTCAGTTGCCACTGGCTGACCACCCAGCATGGCAGCCATTTGCGCGGCCACTTCAGTATCGGTATCAGTTTCGTCTGCTGCTGGCTCGTAGACTGCTTCGGCCGGTTCTGTGCGACGGCGACGGATAAACCACACACCAGCCCCGATCAAAACTGCGGCAATGGCAGCCATCGTCACCGAGAAACCTGAACCCGTATCTGCTTCTGGCGCTGCAACAGGCTCGGCTGCGGGTGCAGGCGCAGCTTCAGGAGCCGGTGCGGGGGCTTCTGCTGCAGGTGCTGGCGCTGGCGCAGCTTCAGGAGCCGGTGCAGGGGTTTCTGCTGCAGGTGCTGGCGCTGGTGCGGCTTCAGAAGCCGGTGCAGGAGTTTCTGCCACAGGCGCAGGCGCTGGTGCAGATTCAGGAGCCGGTGCGGGAGTTTCTGCCACAGGTGCAGGCGCTGGTGCAGCTTCAGGAGCCGGTGCAGGAGTTTCTGCCACAGGTGCAGGCGCTGGTGCAGCTTCAGGAGCCGGTGCAGGAGTTTCTGCCACAGGTGCTGGCGCTGGTGCAGCTTCAGGAGCCGGTGCAGGAGCTTCTGCCTGCGTTTGTTTGGCAAGGGCAGCCGCCAACTCTGCTTTCAGCGCTTCCATTTGCGCGGTTTGAGCGTTTAAGCGTGCTGTTACCGCCGCTATCTGCTGCTCCATGTCTGCCGCTTGTTTTTTCAATGCAGCATTTTCTGAACCGGCGCGGATGGCTTGTTCCTGTGCAGCCAGAAGCTGTGCATCCAGTGCCGCTTTAGCCGCAGCCACTTCAGCCAAGGCGGCTGTGTTGGCTTGTTCGGCCGTTGCAGCTGCTGGTGCTGTAGGCGCAGCAGTTGTTGGTGTTGGTGCTGGTGCTGTTGTTGATGCCGAGGCTGGCGCGGGAGCGACAGGAGCAGCTTGAGCTGGCGTAGCCGGTTGTGTCGCCGGTGCAGTCGCCTGCGCTTTTCGTTTGGATGGTCGCACCGTCGGGGCACTGTCATCTCGCTCTACACGATGACGACGCCTGCTGCCGTCATCGATATCCAACAACAAGGTGTATTCGCGCAGAACACGACCCGTCGGCGACTGCACTTCAACGATGAAGTTCAAGGAAGGCTCACGCACGGGATCAATGGTTGTTACAACCACAGCAGGCCTGCTGCTGTCGGAAAAATCCAAATCAAAAGTCAGGCGATTCAACTGGTAATCGCGCTCGACATTGGCGCGCTCAAAATCCGCCGCTGGTGCCAAATTGACCAATATGTCCTTTTCGCTCAGCTGTTCCGCCGAGACCAGCTGAATACGCGCTTCTAATGGCTCATTGAGGTTGGATTGCAGGGTGATTTTGCCCAGACCCAAGGCCTGTACCTGGCCGGCCAGCAAGCTGCCCAGCAGCGAACACAGCAAAAAAGTTGCCTTACGATTCATTCTCAAGCCCCTGTACATTTCAAGCCCCTGTGCATTTTTTGTATATCTTTATTATTTCCTACAGGGATGCCGAACACCCCTGTCCCCGCGTAGAACAATACCATGATTTTGTAAAGAGGGAACTCCCTGGGCTAATCGACCTCCCGCAACTGCGCTACACTCCCTCCATGCCGGATCTCTCCCACACCAGCCCCACAACAATCAGCACTGCCGCCACGCACAGTTTTCCGTGGCAACAGGCGCTGTGCTGGCTGCCGCCACTGCTGGTGTTGGCACTGGTGCTATCGCTACATATTGATGTGCCCTATCACGACCAGTGGGATTTACTGAAACTGCTAGACGCCAGTTTTCGCCAGCAACTCTCTGTGACTGATCTATTACAAGCTCACAACGGCCACATCCTGTTACTGCCACAGCTGGTGATGTTGCTGCTGGCGCGACTGACTCACTGGAACACCTTGGCCGAGGTACTTTTCAGCTTCGGCTGCATGCTGATCAACTGGCAGCTATTGCTGCGCATCAGCCAACACGTACTCGAACGCCAGCTATCATTGATCGAGCAGGGTTTGGTGTCTGTACTGGTTTTCAGTTTGGCGCAAGCGCAGAACTGGCTGTGGGGCTGGCAACTGCAAATTCCGCTCGCACTACTGAGTGTGTTGCTCGGTTTACTGTCTTTGATCCTTATTCGTCATCACGGCCTTGCGCTACTAGCCGCCGGCCTGTGCGGCATAGCAGCCTCTCTCAGTTTCGCCGGCAGCCTGCCCTACTGGTTTGCGGTGATCCCAATGATCTGGCAGCGGCAGCGCGGCCTCGCACTGATCTGGCTGATATGCAGCATGGTCGTATTGGCACTCTACGCACGGCAGCTGGGCGTCTTCACAGCAACGACACACAGCAATCCGTTTCCACCTTTCAGCGACATCCCGCGTCATATCCGCAACACCTTGGCGATCCTGGGCAATCTCGGCGCGCGTTACAGTCTTGCCGTGGCAGCAGTGATGGGCTGCGGCGCTTGCGCCGTCATCATGCAAGGACAAGCACAACTCAGTTCGCGCGCGCGAGCACTGATGCTGAGTATGGTTTTGTTTTCCCTTGGCAGCGCCTTATTGGTTTCGATGATGCGCGCGGGCTTGGGCGATGCACAACAAATGCTGGCAACACGTTACGGCACGTTGACGCTGCCGTGGTGGATCATCAGCGTTTTGTTGTTAATGAACAGCCTGTATGCACAGCGGAGTCGACAACAATTGATCTGTTTTGTTTTGCTGGTAATACTGGCAACCAACAGCATTTACAGCCTGCAAGACTGGCAGCAGCTGCACAAGCGCATGGCACGCGGCCAAATGGCGTTGCAACAAATTCACACCGAAGTCGGACGGCGCGCACTGCCCGCTATCAACCCTCGCCCTGCGCCAGAATTAGCACTACAAGAAGTCGCCCTCTTACAGCAATACCGCCTCAGTTTTTATCGCGATGAGAAACATCAGCAACGCGCTGTGCTCGACCGTTAATTCGCAACCACAGCAGCCGCCACAACAATTTTCCACACAAACGCCGACACTGCTGTGAAAACTGTGGCGATGGCATAGCCGCCGCTTTCTCGACAACAGACCTCTCAGCAACGCAATAGAGCCATTGGTAATAATCCTGCGACAACGCAGAAAAAATAGCTGCGCCGAGAAAATTACTTTGGCGAATGCGTGCTGCATACTGCAACGGCGACTCACCCACAGCGCGCGCCATACCCAACAATCCGTACAAACGGCAGAGACGACGATACGCCTGTGTCGCCGGATGCTCATGCCTCACCCACCACTCTCGCACAAATAAAAACAAGCACAACAGCACAAAAGCGGCCACTACCGCCACACCTGTCCACAATGCAATACGCCACGGCGACAAGCCAGACCAGCGCAAAAAATCCTGCTGACTGTCATTATCAAAACCCAACACCCAGCGCGACCACAAATAATCAAAGCGTTCAAACTCCAAACGCACCTGATTCAACAGTGAAAAACGCCGCAATGCCGAAATGCCCGCTGTATCGGCAAACTGTGGATTCGTTTCATAAGCGCCGGCAAAACCCAAATCAATACGCTCAGGCGCTACTGCTGCCGTGGGATCGACACGCTGCCACCCCACATCTGGCAACCAAACTTCAGCCCAGGCATGGGCATCGTATTGACGCACCACCACATAGCGGTCGCGTTCATTGACTTCGCCACCCATATAGCCAATCGCTACGCGTGCAGGAATGCCAGCCGCACGCATTAAATACACAAAACTACCGGCGAAATGTTCACAAAAACCCTGGCGCGAGTTAAACAAAAAGCTATCAATACGATCACCTTGCAACACTGGCGGCTGCAAGGTGTAACTGAAATCGCGATGATAAAAATCCAAAGCCTGCTGCAATACGCGTCGATCGCTCACCGCTCCGGCATTGCCCGCCTCCTCGCGCCACTGCTGTGCCAAACGGCGCGCCGCTGCATTCCCGACAACCGGCAGCGCCAAATAACGCGCACGATCTGCCAACACCAAGCCTGCTTTTTCTTCTGGACGATAAACCGCCGCATACACTTTGCGCTCATCCGCATTGCGCAATAGCCGAGCCAGTCCGTCACGGTCTTGGCGCACAGAAACCGACTCCACAATCGACGGCTGCAACACATAAGCCCAGCGATAACCGGTAGGCTCCAGGATCACTTGATAAGCAATATCCGTTTGCTTTGTCGCCACCAAAGCATTGCGCGCAGGCGTTGGCGCACAACTGCCGCAGCTATCCGTCCAGGTCACACCATCAAAATGATCGAGAAAAAGTCCATACCAATACAGCGCCGAACGCAGCGGCATGTTCTGCGTAAAGCTCACACGAAAAGCCAAATCCGACGAACGCGCCAAGGAGGCAACATCACCAAACGTCATGCTGTCACTCATGCCTGTTTTGGCTTGCTGCTTTTGCAAAGGCATCGTCCACAGCGGTGGTAGACGCGGCATCACCACAAACAAAAACAACATGAACGGCAGTGAAAAGCCAAATAGTTGCAATCCTTTGCGTACAGGCTGCCATGGAGCACGCTGCAATAGTGTTTCATCACTGTGGATAGATACCAAAGCAGACAACACCAATATGGCACTGGCAAAAACCAACACGGTATAACCGATCGTCTGAGAAAACAAAAAAACGGTCATCAAAACAAATAATGACAAATACAACAGCCAACGCGCATCGGCCCTGTGGTAAATCTCCAACAGCTTCAACGCAAAACCCAGCAACAGCAAGGTCACAAAAAGATCCAGCGATAGCGCAAACCGATATTGCAAATAAATACCTACTGCTGCCAACATCACCATCAGCGCACGCCAAGTAGCCGATGGAAATGAAGCGCGACCAGCAAAAACGCGCAAACGCCACCACAAACACAGTGCGGCAACCGGCAACAACCACAACGGCAAAAAACGCAGCAACAACAACTGCGTCACTGAAAACACCGCCAACAAATACAGCAGTGCTGTGCGCGACAACTGGTCTTCCATGGCTCGGCGCGAATCTGCTGACATCGCCATCACCCTGGAAACAGAGCCAGCGCCGTCAACACTGCGCGCAAATGCGCATCGCCTGTGCCTGCCACAATCAACGGGCAGCCCGGCAACTGCAAACCAAACGGACGCCCCTCTGCATGCAGTTGCCTGGCGCAAAAACACAGTTTGGACAAACGCAGCTCTACATCCTTATCTGTCATGGCAGAGTAGTTCAGTGTGATATCGCCGCCGCGATAATCAGCGTATTCCCGCACCAACAAACCGCGCCCTGCGGCAAATTGCTTCCACGCAATACGCGACAATGCCTCGCCTTCGGTATAGGTTTTTAGCGCGAAATATTCATCGCCGCCAGCAACCACACTATCACCTTCTGTCTCACTATCGCCCTGACTAAATTCGCGATAATCCGCCGCTACCGGCGCGGGATACACCAAGCCCTGTACCGACAAATCCAACCAACTCCAGCAGCGCACAATACCGAGTGGGTACACTGTTTCTATGCGAAATCGCCCCGGCGACAACAGGCCGCGCTGCTGCGTATCCACAGGCAGCAACACCTGCTTCGTTTCTCCAGCGATTACCGAGGCACTGACTGGCCATTGCTCCGGCCATTGCAAAACCAGATGTTGCAGTGTCGATACAGCATGCAACTCCAATTTTGCATACATCACCTCACCGGCGAACACCGGATCTGCGCTGATAAAGCGCAAACGCAAACCACTGAGATTGGCAAAAGTCTGCAGAATGGAAACGAATACCACGGCCAACAACAGAAACGCCAATGCGTAAGCCAGATTATTCTGGAAATTGGTTGCACCGATCCAGATCAATGCGTCCAGCAACAAAAAATAGAGACCGTGGCGCGAAAGAAAAATAAACAAGTTGCGCTGTGTGAGATGCACACTCTGGCTGCGCGGAATGCGCCGATCCAACCAGCGCAAATACCGTTGACGCCAGGCTGACATTAATCAACCCAGAACATCAACTTTATCGAGTACCAAGCGCGCCGGATCACCCTGTTGGTGATTGCGCATCTGATAACGCAGCCGGTGTGACACCACGGCTGCAAATACAGCTTGCACATCTTCAGGCACAACAAACTGTCGATGCTGTAGCAATGCCCAAGCGCGCGATGCCTGCATCAAACCCAATGCCGCGCGCGGCGATAAACCCCACTGAAAATCACCGGAATAGCGCGTTTGATCGATCAGACGCTGCACATAGTCCAACACATTGGCGGATGCCTGTACGGTGTTCACTTCTGCTTGCAATGCAAACCATTGCTGCAGCGACAACAGCGGCTTCACATCTTGCAGCTCCGCGCGTGGATTTTTTCCTTCAAACAACTGTCGCTCAACTTTGCGATCGGGAAAACCCAACGTCACCTGCATCAAAAAGCGATCCAACTGCGACTCAGGCAATGGATAAGTGCCAGACTGATGCAGAGGATTCTGCGTGGCAATAACAAAAAAAGGCTCAGGCAAGGGAAAACTCTGCCCGTCAATCGACACTTGGCGCTCTTCCATCGCCTCCAATAACGCGCTCTGTGTTTTGGGTGAACTGCGGTTGATTTCATCCGCCAACAACAACTGTGTGAATACAGGGCCGCGATGCAAAGTGAACGCCCGTTTATCGGCATCAAACACATTGGTACCGAGAATATCCGCCGGCAGCATATCGCTGGTAAATTGCACTCGCCGATAACTAAACCCCAACACTGCTGCCAACGCATGCGCAAACGTGGTTTTCCCCATGCCGGGCAAATCTTCAATCAGCAAATGCCCTTTTGCCAACATACAAGCCAACGCCAAACGAATTTTTTCGTCTTTGCCCAGCAGCACACGGCCTACTGCCGCAATGACAGCATCCAAGGGTTCATGGCGACTGTTTGACATGGAACGCTCCTCTTTGCCCTGTATCTTGTTGCAACATCAGCTTGTTGCAACATCAGCTCGTTACAATATCAGCTTGTTGCAACATCAGCTTGTTGCAACGCCTCTAACCCGCGCTGCATATCCGCTTGAATATCAGCATACGCTTCCAGACCCACGGATACGCGAATTAAATTATCGCCAATACCGGCTTGTGCGCGTTCTTGTTCAGACAGACGACCGTGAGTTGTGGTGGCGGGATGCACAATTGTGGTTTTTGCATCGCCCAAATTGGCAGTGAGTGATGCCATGCGTGTCGCATTGATAAAGCGCCACGCCGCCGCCTGATCGCCTTTAACGGCAAAAGACAGCACCCCACCGAAACCGTTTGGCTGCTGTTTTGCCGCCAGCGCGTGCTGTGGATGCGAAGACAATCCGCAGTAATGCACAGCCTCAATATTGGTTTGTTGCGCTAACCACTCCGCCAATGCCTGTGCATTCTTGCAGTGCTCACG
>CAZZNL010000036.1:8492-10806 GCA_964655625.1 uncultured Pseudomonadales bacterium | reverse complement strand
AGCCCGCTGCTTTTAATGTGCGCGCTAGTGTCGGTGTGTCGGGTGAGATGCCGCGAAAATCCGGGTTCTGTGCCACGCGCGCCGCTTCGCGTCCGGTCAGCAGCGCCAGGCGCGCCGGACGGCAAGTGCTGTCGGCATAGTGGCGCGTGAAGCGCACACCTTCAGCGGCGATCTGGCGAATATTCGGTGTCGGTGCATCGTCGCGACCAAAACCGGCGACATCGCTGTAGCCGGCATCATCGAGCAGAATCAATAACACATTGGGTTTGTTCGGCGTTGCCGCCATCAGCGCGGAAGAACACACACACAGCGCAGCGAGTAACAGCCGTTTGTGCATGGCGAGCGGTTTACGCATCGCGCTCACCTTTCAGGGCTAATGCGTGTTGATACAGTTCGCGCTTCGGTGTGCCGGTGATTTTTGCCGCCAGCGCCGCTGCCTGTTTCAGTGGCAATTCGTCCAGCAAAATTTTTAGCACGTCTTCGCCCGCTACAGCGTCGATCACGCGGTCTTTGCAACCGGCCACCACCAGTACGATTTCGCCGCGCGCTTCGACCTGCTTGTCAGCGAGTGCCTGCACCAGTGCGTCGAGCGTCGTCAGCCACAGTGTTTCGTAGTGTTTGGTCAATTCGCGGGCGAGGCAGATTTCGCGCTCGCCGCCGAACACGGCGGCCATGTCGGCTGCTGTGTCAGCCAGCCGGTGCGGGGCTTCGTAGAAAATCAGGGTGGCGCTTTCTTGCGCCAGTGTTTGCAGGGTATTGCAGCGCGCCTGTTGTTTGGCAGGCAGAAAACCGCAGAACTGAAAACGGTCTGAAGGCAGCCCAGAGCCGGCGAGGGCGGCAATGGCCGCGCAGGGGCCGGGCACGCTCTCCACGCGCACACCGTGCTGATGCGCCAGCCGCACCAGACGGTAGCCGGGGTCGGCAATGGCGGGCGTGCCGGCATCGGAAATCAGTGCCACGGATTTGTGTTGTTGCAGCAACTGCAGGATGCGCTCGGCGGCATCGCGCTCGTTGTGATCGTGATACGGGATCAAAGGCTTGCTGATATTGAAGTGCTGGAGCAGCTTGCCGCTGTGGCGTGAATCCTCCACGGCGATGGCATCGACGGATTGGAGAACCGTAACAGCGCGGGGTACCATGTCGGCCAGATTGCCTATCGGCGTGGCGACCAGATACAGGGTTGCAGTGGGCATGCCATAAACCGGATTGGAAACGATGTCGTTCATTCTACCTTCTCGCTTACAGCTGCGCGGCAGTGCCGTGTGTGTCCGAGGTCGCGCTAATGGCTTGTTGCTGACTAGTGTGCTGTTGGCCAGCGTGTGGTTGGCTGGCTGTGCCACTTCTGCGCCGAAGATAGGGACTGTACCTGCCGAGGAACTCGCCCCCGTTGCGCCCGCTAGCGCGCAGACAGCAGCGACAACAAACCGCACCGCACTCAATCCCGACTTGGTTTACGGGTTGTTGCAACAGGCAGAAACCGCTCCTTCGCCACAGCGTGAATCGCTGTTGTTGCAGGCCTCGGCGTACTACCAGCAGCAGGGCGATTACACCCGCATGGGGCGAGTGCTGGCTGAACTGCGCCCAGAGACATTGACTGCCAGTCAGCGCGCGGATTACAGCTTGCAGTACGGTGACTGGGCGCTGGATCGCCGTCGTCTGGATGATGCCGCAAGAGTGCTGTTCGACCCGCAGCTCCCCACGCTGTTGGCGGATACCCAGCAGGGTGCTCTGCTCGGTACGCTGCACGGCCTGCGGGCGCGTTTGCTGGAGTTGCAGGGCAAGCCCATTGACGCGCTCAACGAGCGCATGACCCAGAGCCTGCGCACGCCAGAGGCGGGGCAGGGCGAAATCGCCACGGCCGTCTGGCGCTTGCTCGCCCAGCTCGGCGAAGCCGATTTTCAGTTTCTTGAGAATGCTGATACACAGAATCGCCCTGAAGAACAAATGCTATCAGGTTGGTTAGCGCTTGCTCGCATTCAGCGGGAGATGGCGGGTAATGCCAGCCGTCAGGCCGCTGCGGTCAAGGACTGGCAGCGCAGCTATCCCTTGCACCCGGCCAATCGCCACATGCCTGCCGACCTCGCGGCGGTGACGGCGGCAGCGTCCGACACCGGCAGCGGTGCGCGCCGTATCGCCCTGTTACTGCCGTTGACCGGCAAGCGCGCCGCCGCTGGGCAGGCGCTGCGCGACGGCTTCATGACCATGCACTACCAGCAGATGAGCAACGGCGAATCCAGCGTGCAGGTGGATTTGGTGGATACCGGCACCGCTCCCGATTTCCTCAATCTCTACCAACAGACCGTAGCCCAGGGTG
>CAZZNL010000036.1:0-8482 GCA_964655625.1 uncultured Pseudomonadales bacterium | reverse complement strand
GGTGCACAAACGGTGGTCGGCCCCTTGGAAAAAGAGCAAGTGCAGTTGTTGGCGAGCCAAGCCTCACTGCCTGTGCCGACGCTGGCGCTGAACAATCCGTTGAACCCGGATAGTGCAGGTAGCGATCAGCTCTATCAGTTCAGCCTGAATCCGGAAGACGATGTGGCGCAGCTGGCGGCAGCGGCGCTGGGCAGCCGCTTGAAACGCGCCTTGGTGATCGCGCCTCAGGGCGAGCGCGGTGAGCGTCTGCTGCAGGCATTTGCGCGCAGCTGGCAGCAGGGCGGTGGCGATATGCGTCAGGTACGTTACGCCCCCGGCACGGGTAACTACAGTGTGGCGATTGCCGAGGGGCTGGGCGTCGACCTGGCCAGTGGACAGTTGCAGCCCGGCAGGTCTCTGCCCGATATGGTGTTCCTGATCAGCAGCAGTGTGGATGTGGGGGCGTTGATGGAATCGCTGTCGCGCAATGGCGCAACCAGCGTGCCGGTGTACGCCACGGCGCAAGTGTTGGGCGGTCGCCTCGATGTGCGCAGCAACGGCCTGCGGGTGTGTCTTGCTCCGGTGCAGGGCGGTGCTGGTCCACTGCGCAGCGCCAAGATTGATGTTCCCGCTGACAATGACACCCTGTTCGCCATGGGTGCGGATGCGCAAGCCCTGTCTTCGCAGTTAGTGGCGCTATCGGGCAATAGCTCGCTGCATATTCCGGGCAACACTGGCTATCTGAGTATGGACAGCCGTCGCCGCATCCAGCGCGCCTTGGTGTGGGCCGTGGTACAAGACGGGCAGCTGGTGTTGCAACCCGCCACGGCCAACGGGCGTTTTTGATGCCGACCGGAGCAGCAGCGCCGCGTGCGCGCGGTCAGGTTATTGAGCAGGCCGCCGAAGCCTGGTTGCAGCAGCAGGGCTTGCAAACCGTGGCGCGCAATTTTCAGTGTCGCAGCGGTGAAATTGATTTGGTGATGCAGCATCGGCCACCCACGCAGCAACAGCCGACACTGGTGTTTGTGGAAGTGCGTTTTCGCAAGACCGATGACTTTGGCTCGCCGGTAGAAAGCGTCACCGCCAGCAAACAGCGCAAGCTGTTGCAGACGGCACAGTTCTATTTATTGCAGCATCCGCAGTGGCGAACGGCGCCCTGTCGTTTTGATATTGTCGCCGTGCGTCCCGGCGACAGTGGTTTGAACTTTGAGTGGATAAGCAATGCATTTGGTGTTTGATTCGCGTTTGCGCTGTGCGCCCTACCGTTTGCGGCATATTGCGCGCGTGTTGCACGCCGGTGGCGTTATTGCCTATCCCACGGAAGCGGTGTGGGGTTTGGGTTGTGATCCGCACAATGAACACGCTGTTGCACGATTACTTGCGCTGAAACAACGCCCGGTAGAAAAGGGTGTGATACTTATTGCGGCGGATGTCGAGCAACTGTCGCCTTACTTGCGCGGATTGCCGGAAGAAAAGCTGGCGCTGCTGCGCGCGAGTTGGCCCGGCCCGAACACATGGCTGGTGCCAGATAACGGTGCAGCTCCCGCTTGGATTACCGGCGGTCGCGGCACTTTGGCAGTGCGTGTTACAGCGCATCCGCTGGCAGCGGCATTGTGTCGTGCGTTTGGCGGTGCAGTGGTTTCGACATCGGCAAACCGTGCGGGCGAAGTGCCAGCGCGCAGTCTGCTGCAAGTGCGCCAGTATTTTGGCGATGCACTGGATGCCGTGCTGCCAGGTTCACTCGGCGGTTTGCAAAACCCCACTCGAATTCGCGATGCGATGACGGGTGCAACCTGCCGCATGGCGTAAAGGCTGGAGAAAAAAGATGACGATTGATGTAGCTGCCGTAAAACAATATTTGCTGGATGTGCAAAACCGCATTTGTGCCGGACTGGAAGAAGAGGATGGCCGCGCGCGTTTTGTTGAAGACCAGTGGGAGCGCGAAGGTGGCGGTGGTGGCGGCATTACGCGCGTCATTGCAAACGGCGCCGTCATTGAAAAAGGTGGTGTGAATTTCTCGCACGTCTACGGCGCTGCCATGCCGGCATCGGCAACAGCACATCGTCCAGAGTTGGCTGGCCGTGCGTTTGAAGCAATGGGCGTGTCGCTGGTTATTCATCCGGAAAATCCGTATGTGCCAACATCACACGCCAATGTGCGTTTCTTTATTGCGCGCAAGGAAGGTGAGCCGGATGTGTGGTGGTTCGGCGGCGGTTACGATCTCACACCGTATTACGGTTTTGATGAAGACTGCGTGCACTGGCATCAAACTGCAAAAGCGGCATGTGAGCCGTTTGGCGACACGGTGTATGCCGATTACAAAAAATGGTGCGACGAATATTTTTATTTGAAACATCGCAACGAACAGCGCGGCGTCGGCGGTTTGTTTTTTGATGATTTGAACCAGTGGGGCTTTGAAAAATGCTTCGCGTTCTTGCGTGCAGTGGGCGACAGCTATCTCACGGCATATCGCCCCATCATAGCGCGGCGCAAAAGCATGTCCTACGGCGAACATCAGCGGCAATTTCAGCTGTATCGTCGCGGGCGCTATGTGGAATACAACTTGGTGTACGACAGAGGTACTTTGTTCGGTTTGCAAACCGGCGGTCGCACAGAATCCATTTTGATGTCGCTGCCGCCGTTGGTGAGCTGGCATTACAACTGGCATCCTGAAACCGGTTCCGCCGAGGCAAAGCTCTACAGTCATTACATCGTTCCGCGTGAATGGGTGTAAATAGAGGCATAGATGACAGACCGTTACGCCGTTGTCGGCAACCCGATCGCCCACAGTAAATCGCCCCTCATCCACGCTGCGTTTGCACAACAGACGCAGCAGGATATGGCGTATGAAAAGCAGCTGGTCGAGTTAGGACAGTTTGAAATGGCCGTGCGCGATTTTTTTGCACAAGGCGGTTGTGGATTAAATGTCACCGTACCGTTCAAACTCGATGCTTTTGCCTTTGCCGATCAACGCAGTGCGCGCGCTGAAGCAGCGGGTGCGGTGAACACCTTGAAAAAAATGCCCGATGGAAAAATTTTTGGCGACAACACCGACGGTGCTGGGCTGCTGCGTGACATTACCCACAATTTGGGCTGGGCATTAAAAAATAAACGCGTATTGGTTTTGGGCGCAGGCGGTGCCGTGCGCGGCATTATTGCGCCGTTATTGGCAGAGCAACCGGCGCGCGTGGTTATTGCCAATCGCACACTCGCCAAAGCCGAAGAACTGGTACAACTTTTTAATGCCGATAAACACGCACAAGAAGCAAAACGGTTGCGCGCTAGCAGTTTGCAAATTCACGCGCGACCGTTTGATGTTGTCATCAACGGCACCTCAGCCAGCCTCGGCGGTGAAATGCCCAGCCTCGATCCCGCCATCCTCAATCCCAACGCCTGCTGTTACGACATGATGTACGGCAAAACCCTCACGCCATTTTTGCAGTGGGCGCAGCAACACGGCGCACACATTGCCGACGGCCTCGGCATGCTGGTGGAACAAGCTGCTGAAAGTTTTTACCTCTGGCGCGGCGTGCGTCCTGCAACGCAGTCGGTGATGACTGCACTGCGGGCGCTTTGAAACACAAGGTTCATCACTAACGTGATGTAGATAAATTATTCCCGGTCCCTGCTCGTAAAATGAGCGGCATATAGCTCAGGAGACGCGCATGGCATCACAACAACGCACCAAAGTCAGTGATGCTGAGTTGATTGTGTTGCTCGGCCTGCTGTCGGCTATCGGCCCGTTATCTATCGACACCTATTTGCCCAGCCTGCCCGCTATGGCGAGTGAGTTTGCGGTGGCGGTGGCTGGTGTGGAGCGCAGCGTCAGCAGTTATTTGCTCGGTTTGGCAGCGGGACAGGTGTTGGCGGGGCCGCTGTCGGATCGCTACGGGCGGCGGCCGGTGTTGCTGGTGGGTCTTGGCCTGGCGCTGTTGGCTTCTTTGGCTTGCGCGTATGCCACGGATGCAGACACTCTCGTGTTGGCTCGTGCCATGCAAGGTTTGGGTACGGCGGCCATGCCTGCTGCGGGTCGCGCGATGATTCGGGATGTGTGGTCTGGCGATCAGGCGGCGCGCGCCATGTCGTTTGTGCTTCTGGTGATGGCGTTCGCGCCCTTGGTGGCGCCGCTGCTCGGCGGGCAGTTGTATGTGTATTTCGGTTGGCGTTCGATCTTCTGGTTGCTGAGTGCTTGCAGCGTGTTGTTGATGGCCTTGGTGCTGTTCCGCCTGCCAGAAACCAACAGCCGCGAACGGCGCGAAGGGGTGCAGCTGTTCACGTATTTCACAGCCTACGGGCAGGTGTTGGCCAGCGGTCGCGCCTGGGCTTACCTGCTGTGCGGCGGCCTGTCTTACGCCATCATGTTCGCTTACATCACCGGCTCGCCGGCGGTTTACATCGGCTTGTTCGGCGTCGATCCCCAGCATTTTGGTTTTTTCTTTGCTCTGAATGTGATCGCCCTGATGCTCGGCAATTGGCTCAATACGCGCTATGTCGCCCGCTGGGGCTATCGCCGCTTGTTGGGTATCGGCACGGTTGTGAGTGTGTTGGGTGTGCTGGCGCTGCTGTTCTGTGCGCTCACCGGCACGGGTGGCCTCGCGGCAATTGTTATCACGTTGTTCATCAGTTTGATGCCGGTGGGTGCGACCGGCGCCAACGCGGCCGTGGGCCTGCTGAACCAGTATCCGCACAACGCGGGCGGCGCCTCGGCCATGTTCGGCGTGGCGCAGTTTGGCTTCGGCGCACTCGCCGGTTTTTTAGTGGGCGTGTTTCACGCCGGCAGCGCAGTGGCCATGGCATTGTCGATGCTGTTGATGGCAGGGGGTGCGTTTATCGCTGGCAGTGGTTTATGGTTAGGTGCTCGGGCCGAAATCAAAACGTGAAACGTCTTCACAGCCAGCGCCGCACGGTTTGTGTGTAGCGCGTAAAGGCTTCACCAAACAAGGCTCGCATGGCGCTTTCTTCAGGGATGATTTGGTAGCGGGTGATGAAAAGCACAAAACCGACTACGCCCAATAGCGATAGCACTGAGCCTAAATAAATGGCCCACGCCAGCAAAACAAACGCCATGCCCACATACATGGGGTTTCTGGAAAACCGGAAAACGCCCGATACCACCAACGACGACGCAGCTTGTGGTTTTAGTGGGTTGACCGTTGTTTTCGCGCGGCGGAAAGCCACCAGCGCCGCCACAGAAAAAACGGTGCCGATCAACCAGCACACCACAATGCCCGTGATGTGAACGGCCGTGATGGCATGCTGTGTGTCTGGCTGTGCCAACCACATCGCGCCCGCAAAAAACAGCGCAACCAGCGGCGGCGGGATTTTGTTGTCCAGGTTCATGGTGTTTTCCTGTGGGCAGCTAACACTGCGTTGTTTTACTCTGTAGCGGGTTTAAGTGCTATACCTTCAATGTTGTCTATAACAGTATTAGCTTTGCACTTAATAGTTGCCGCTATTTCTTCGTTAACAATGACATAAATTCCATATGAAATTTCTTGGTCAAATTTGTCAACGTTGCTAAAAACCTCATAAGTTGTATTTCCATTTGGAATTAATACGCTGTAGTACATGTTTCTGCCAAAACCTTCCCATTGTTTAGTGCTGGCCACATTTTTGGGAACGGATAACGCCATTTCTGGCTTCATGCCCTTCTTTCCAAAAGAATAATCAATGGTATTTGCTGACTCACACACCTCAACTGTCTTTTCTTTTGTGGTGGTGCACGAGAATATTGTTTTTGATGGACATGATGCGATAGATGATGCAGGCAACACTGTTGCCACCAATGTCAAACCTGCTGAAAAAAATAGATTTTTTATCATTTTAGTTTTCCTTTTCCGAAACAGCATTTGAACAGGCTTTTACGCTGGGTTAAAGATATTTTTGGGCTTGGTTGAATAAATGATTGGGTGGGTAGTTCGGAACCAAACCCGCGTCCACCTCCTGGCATTGCGCCTGGGGTCGCATGTGAGCTGGCCAAAGCGGGATGTCAGCCTTATGGGCGATTAAGGCATGGATACTCACCTCGAGAGGGGTGGGTGTTTTTTTAGTCAGGAAATTCGAGCCAATAAAGAAATGGGCATCTGGAATCAATCAAACCACATTGGGCTCATCTGGTGAGCTTGTCTGGTGCTAGTCTGTACTGAAATCAAGTCAGTAAAGGAGTGTGCCATGCCCCAATTGCCGAGCGGTAAGCATGTGGCTGTACAATTTGATTCTTCAATTATTAGTCATCTCAATGAGCCAAAAGCATCTAGCGTGCCGTGGGTGATGGCACTACAGCAGCCGGAAGACCTGTATCGGTGGCTGCTTGTCTACTACCTGCAGCCAGATCATGGTGGCTCAGCAATAAATGCCAAAGAATTTCATTCACGATCTTCCTCTCCCCCTGAAAATCACTTGCTTATTCCAACAGGAATGCGCCTCAGTCAGTGGGAAAAATTGACAAATGAGTGGAGCGCTGAAGACAAAAAAAGCATGCGCGATTGGATGGAAGGCCCCATGTATGAATGCCTTGTGCAGCCAATGTTGGAGCAAGCAAAATTGGCTCAGCAATGGCTCGAGTCAAGCAATGAATTTATGGTCAAAACATCGGTGTTGTGGTGGAAAGCCGGTGTGCATTATGCCCAGGAAGAGCAATGGGAGCCTGATGACCCGGAGCAGTTTGATTGCTATGACCTGATCTCTGCGCTGGATGCCTTTGTTCGAAATACAAAAAAGGAAGAGCCAGGAGGTAGGTCTTTAAACAAATGTATTGGGCTGTGGATATTCATGGATAATTTATGTCGGGATTATCCGATGTTGATGTACCGTGCTAGTGATGACATACGTGGCCAGGCATCAATCTGGCGCAACAATGAAGTTCTGGGTGATATTGGATACAAAAAACGTCAATCATTGATGCAGCAGGCAATCAGGGCTGCTGTGTTGTTCTGGGACGGTTTCACAGATGAAGAACTGCGTAAACGCAATTTGCAAGCCTGGAAAATCATTCAGTTGGCGGTGATCTCTAAAGAGGCAGATGCAATTTTCGAAGAGAAAAATAATCAGCTGTCACGAGATATGGAGAAGCTACCATGAATACCGTCTCTCTTGCTTCGATACCGGTATTTTATACGCCAAAAATGGTTGCTCCGTCGCTGTCATTCTCTCCCAGTTCCATGAAACCGGAAAAAGTTGTGGATGCATGGAAATCAACTGCTATTCCAATTGATATCCGGGATGTTCAACCGGTGAGTGTGTCTGAGTTATCAATGGCACATAGAAAGGAGTTTGTGGAGTTGGTGCTGGCTGGCGAAGCGCTGAACGGGTTTGACAATAAAGACCTGAAAATTGCACAAACCTTGCTATATACCAACGGTTCCATGCGTGATGCCGCGATTTGCGCGGTTGAAAATGGTGTAGTAGCCGTATCTCCCACGTCGGGATTTCACCATGCGCATTGGGATATGGCCTCATCTTTTTGTACATTCAACGGGCTGATTGTTGCTGCGTGCTGTCTTTTGCAGAGTGGACAGGCGAAGCGCATTGGCATCATTGATTGTGATTACCACTATGGTAACGGCACATCGCAAATTATGGGTAAACTGGATTTGCATAGTTGCGTAAAGCATTTTACAGCAGGCATCGAGTTTCAGCGTACTGAACAAGCCGGCGCATTTTTTGAAAAGTTGTATGACACCCTGCGGTTCATGCAAGACTGTGATGTCATCCTGTATCAGGCTGGAGCGGATCCTCATATCGATGATCCGCTAGGTGGTTTTCTCACCACTGAACAGCTGTATCAACGTGATCTGCTGGTTTTTTCCGAGTGCCGAAATCGCCATTTGCCGGTTGCCTGGAATCTGGCGGGTGGTTACCAGCAAAATGAGGATGGCAGCACAAACTGGGAGGCTTTAACAGAAATTCATACCAATACCCTGAAAGCCTGTTGGCAAGTCGTTGCCGGTAATTCATAGGAAACATGGGAAAGTGCATATGGCACTAACACCCTGTAGTGATTGTGGATGGCTTATATCAAAGCGTGCAAAATCCTGCCGCACATTGCGGCAGTCCTGCCGTGAATGTTAACCCAGGCTGCCTTGTTGCCTTGATCGTTTATCTGGTTGTGGCTATTTGCATGGGGTTACAGTCTGTGTACCACTTTTTGACGGAAAAACTCTCTCTGCTTTTTTCCATGGTTTTTTGACCCACTGTCCATCGCTGCCATCAATTTCTTTCTGGTTGGATTGCTCTTGGCTGCAAACAGATCTGCTTGCTGGCTCTGGGTTGATTCAATCCCGGCCAACATCACGCCTGCTTTTGCCCCCATTTATGCCCCAATTATTCGGGATGCCCCCCAAATCTTGGTGGACGAAGATAGATGGGGTATAAACAAAAAAACAGCAATTACGCTGGGTTAGATGTGTTTATGGATTTTTTTGGGTAGTGATTTGGTGGTGGGGCAGCACCCCGCACCAAACGACTATTGAAAGTACGGAATCGAAGCGCTGCGGGCTGCTGC
>CAZZNL010000035.1:7734-10949 GCA_964655625.1 uncultured Pseudomonadales bacterium | reverse complement strand
ACTCAAGCCATCTCTCGACCTGGTCGGCAAAATCTAAGCTGTACCGCCCACAAAAAAGCCCGCGCGAGCGGGCATTTTTGTGGGCGACTGTATTCCACTATGGCAGAGAGGCTCCCGCATAAATACTGACTGAACCGCCATCCTTGATGGTTTTTATAGCAGGGATATCGTCACTCGGTGCACCCACTAGCACCTCTGCCTTGCCGTCACCGTCAATATGCCCCGCTGAAACCGCCGTGCCAAAATAATCTTTCGCACTTTCTCCCTGTAGCGTTGTAAACAAATCAAATGTCGTACCGGTACTGTGCGTCCAGATGGACACACCGCCCGCATCAGTAATTTTCTTACTGCCACTCGTTGCTGGAATATCCTCTTTCGGCGCACCGGCAATAATGTCTTTTTTGCCATCACCGTTCACATCCGCCACTGCAACACTGCTACCCAATGCAGCACCGGATACGCTGCCAAACTTTGTACGCAACAACGTGCCATCGCCTGAAAAAATAGACACGCTGCCTGTATTTTTTACGGTGCCGTTGTCATCATCTGGTGCACCGACTATCACATCATCACGCGCATCACCGTTCACGTTGCCACCAGCCACAGCCTTACCAAAATGCGCTTTAGTCGTCGCACCTGATTTTTTAAACAGCGGCGTGCTATTGCCTGCAGCAAACACAGAAACACTACCGGTGTTATTTTCGTTGGGCGCACCAACAATCAGTTCTTGACCGGCGATTAAATCCACATTGGCTGCAGCCACACTGCTGCCAAAATTGGCTTTGCTCGCTGCACCGTACAGCGGCGACCACGCCACCGGCGCTGGCACGACACCACCGCCAATGACCATCACACTGCCGTTGTCTTTGAACCCGGCACCATCATCCTTCGGCGCGCCAATCAGCACATCCGACTCGCCATCGCCATTCAAATCACACAGCGCTACTGCACTACCCGCTGCCGCGCGCGCACTAGCGCCAAAAAATACCGGCTTACGTGTACCGTCAGGCCCAAACAAAATAGTCGCACTGCCAGCATCTACAATTTTTTTGCTGCCGCCATCTGCAGGCTTATCTGCTTTAGGCGCACCAACCACAACATCATCAAAACCATCACCGTCAATATCACCGCCACCGGCCAATGCGGAGCCCAAGGCATCACCGGCTTCGTCACCGTCCAACGTGATGATGGGCAGCTGTGTTTTTCCTGAAATAACCACAACGCGTCCTGCATTTTTCTTAGCCTTATTCCCCTCTTCAGCAGGCACATCGTAACCGGGCGTGCCAATGGCATAATCGCCGTAGTTATCGCCGTCTACATCCCCGACATAAGCCACCGCTGAACCCATCTTGTCTTTGTTCAGCGCGCCTTCAACGCTAGGCATCGGTAGCGGATCACAAGCATCCCCCGAACCATCCTCGTCGTAATCCATTTGATCTGCGTTAGGTACCAGCACGCAGTTATCAACGGCATTATCGATACCGTCATTGTCGCTATCACTGTCCAACGTCAAGCCATTACAGGTTGCTGCATCCACCGCACAACCATACGGATTCGGCTGATGCCAACTATCAGGTTTGCCATCACCGTCTGTATCTACTGATGCAGCGGCATTGTTGGGAAAGGCATCTTGCGCATCCATCACGCCGTCACCATCGGCATCTGGCACCACTAACGGATCACTATCGTCACAATCGTTCTCACCATCGCCATCGGTATCGCGCAATAACAACCAACCCATATCGCAAAACGCTGCAGAAGCCAAGGCACTGTCTTCTGGAAAATCCGCGATAGGCTCCATCACTTCGTTATCGCCGTTGTCATACAGCAGCGACACATCAAAATGACTGGTTGATGAACCACCCTCATACGATGACGGCGCATACAATTGCGCTTTGCCTGCAGTAGTCCCTGCTTGCAACAAACTCACCATGGCCGTGGTTTTGCTGCCATTCCAAATTAAATTGTGATTATTGAGTATCGATGCAGCGCGCTCACCCGCCGTCATATTTTTCCAACTTTTGCCGCTGCTGTTGTCCAGCAGAAACGTGCTGTAGTTATCGATCATCCCACTGGCTAATTGACCATCACTGCCGATAAAGGACAAAAAGCCCAAGCCATGCATAAACTCATGTATCGCCGTACTGAGAAAATCAACTTGATTGCTCGCAGGATTGTGGTCAGTGCCGAAATACCACGTAGTTCCTGTCAAACAACCGCTGCTTCCCAAGTTGTTATTGAACTCTGCACTAATATGCACGGTATCATCCATCGCATTAGCAAAACCCATGTCTGCTGCCTGCGCCGACACATACCAAGTATTCGTTTGGGGCGCGCCAGAAAAATTGCCATACGCGGTTTGTGGGCCGGCAAATCCCAGTACAACACTAAAATTGCTGCATTCCAGTGCTGAAAATGCAACATGCACTTTTATGTTTTGCCGAAAGTTGATGATGCCTTCAATTTCTGTCGCCGCAGCTTCCAAAGCCGCTTGACGCTCCGCAGTGACATTGCTGCCAAAACTGAACACGATACCAGCGGCGTTGGCAGCGCTCATACCACTGGATAGAAGCATCAGCAGCACGCCGGTTTTTACCATTTTTTTCAGGGAAAACTTTTTCATTGCAGCACCTGTATTGACAATCTGTGTCATTTTTTATTGTGAATTTTTATTGTGGTTTTTTTATGTCGGCATCCTGCTTGGTTGCCGGCTTTTCTTGCACATATTTTTCGCCGTGATAATCAACATGCACCTTGCCGTCTTTATCCACAGTGGCCACGGGAGCCGATAGGTAACGATTTCCTAAATTGATCGACTGTGAGCCATCGGGGTAAGTGGTAACCGCGCCCTCACCCGGCGCAGGACGTTTGGCCTCCGCAATGGCTTTCACAACGGCAGGCGATGGCTGAGGCTGTGCTTCATGGTGCGGCTCCTGTGGCATCACTTCCGCCTCAGGTTCAGCAACAATGGCATCCACGGGTTGAGTAACAACAGCACTATTGGCGAGCGATGCTTGCTGCGCAGCTGGCGGCTCGACGAGAGTGCCATCGCCGTCTGTCTGTTGTGTGCTATCCGCCGGTAAGGCGGCCGTGGCTGCCGAGGAATCTTCATCCGGTACGCGTTGCCACATATTGGCCATCACGGCACCTAGCAACAGCGCCCCTGCGGCAACGGCGCTCTGCCACACCTGTCGTTTCATACACCACCCCGCACT
>CAZZNL010000035.1:0-7724 GCA_964655625.1 uncultured Pseudomonadales bacterium | reverse complement strand
TCATCTTTCAGTTCTGATGTCAACAGACTGCCACGCTATCGCGTTTGTCGCCAGCACCTGCTACACATTTCGCCCACACCGATAAATAGCAATTTACTATCAATTCAATAAAAACAATCCATTTTAATTATTTACACGACTAGCCTAGAGTGACGCTATCACAACAATACACCACCACAACACACTGCAAACACACTGTAACAAGCCGTAGGAGAACACCTCATGCTCGACACCAATCTCAAAGCGCAATTGGAGCAGTACATCACTCTGTTGGAGAGCCCTATCGAGCTCTCCGTCGCCCTTGATGCCACTGACACATCACTGGAAATGCACGAATTATTGAAAGAGATTGCCAGTCTCTCACCCAGCATCACCCTGCGTGAAGACGATGCTGGTAGCGCGCGCGCGCCATCGTTTAGTGTTGCGCGAGCCGGAGAAGCAGCGCGCATCCGCTTTGCCGGTATTCCGTTAGGTCACGAATTCACTTCGCTGGTTCTTGCCTTGCTGCAAACCGGTGGTCGCGCACCCAAAATCAGCGATGAGCAGATTGCACAAATCAAAGCGCTCGATGTGGATGCAGAATTTGAGACCTACATCTCTCTGAGCTGCCAGATCTGTCCAGAAGTTGTGCAGGCACTGAATATCTTGGCGGTTCTGAACCCTCGCATCCGCCACACCATGATCGATGGCGCCCTGTTTCAAGACGAAGTAAGCAACCGTCAGATTATGGCTGTGCCTACGGTATACATGAACGGTGAGCAGTTTGGTCAAGGCATGCTGGGGCTCGATGAAATACTCGCCAAACTTGATAAAAACAGCGCCACGAAAGCAGCAGCACAAATCGCTGCAAAAGCGCCGTTCGATATGCTGATTGTCGGCGGTGGCCCTGCCGGTGCTGCTGCCGCTATCTACGCTGCGCGCAAAGGCATACGCACCGGTGTTGTCTCTGAAAGGTTTGGCGGCCAAGTATTAGACACCATGGCCATCGAAAACTTTATCTCCGTGCCGGAAACCGAAGGCCCCAAATTGGCCGCTGCGCTGGAGCAACATGTGCGCAGTTACGAGGTAGACATCATGAATTTGCAGCGCGCAGAGTCATTACAAACTACCGATGGCATGATCGAAGTCACACTCGCCAGTGGCGCCAGCCTCAAGAGCAAAGCGGTAGTATTGGCCACCGGTGCGCGCTGGCGCGAAATGAACGTGCCAGGCGAAAAAGAATATCGCGGCCGCGGCGTGGCGTACTGCCCGCACTGCGACGGCCCCTTGTTCAAAGGCAAACGCGTGGCGGTTATCGGCGGCGGCAACTCGGGTATTGAAGCCGCCATTGATTTGGCAGGTATTGTGGCGCACGTCACCGTACTGGAATTTGACGCGCAGTTGCGTGCCGATGCCATATTGCAGAAAAAGTTGGCCAGCCTTCCCAACGTTACCGTAATAACCTCGGCTCAAACCACCGAAGTGCGCGGCGACGGCAACAAAGTCAATGGATTGGTCTATAAAGAACGCAACAGCGGTGCCGAACACACGGTCGAACTGGAGGGTGTGTTCGTACAAATCGGTTTAGTGCCCAATACTGATTGGCTGAAAGGCAGCGTGGATCTCTCATCGCGCGGTGAAATTGAAATTGACACTCGCGGTGCAACCTCTGTACCCGGCGTGTTTGCCGCAGGTGATGCCACCACCGTGCCGTTCAAGCAGATCATCATCGCCATGGGTGCAGGTGCAACAGCCGCGCTCGGTGCTTTTGATCATTTGATACGGCAGTAAAACGGCAAGCATATTGCGGGATTTTACTATGACCCTAGGCATGGCATCATGGAATTGGAAAATCACTCAAGAGGCTTGGTATGACAGCATCACTATTTGATCGCATTGGCGGCATGGAAGCCGTTATGGCCGCCACCGATATCTTTTATGAAAAAGTTCTCGCTGACCCTGTAATCAGCCATTTTTTTGCCGCAATCGACATGCAAAGCCAAACCCAGAAGATGGTAGCTTTCATGACATGGGCCTTTGACGGCCCGAGCGAATACAGGGGTCGCGACCTGCGCGCCGCCCACAAACACTTGGTAGCCAATCAAGGGTTGAATGACACCCACTTTGATGCCGTAGCAACACATCTGGTTGCCACACTACAAGAACTCGAAGTGCCGCAACCTTTAATCGATGAAGCAATTGCCATTGTGGCTTCAACTCGCAATGATGTGTTAGATCATTAAGTACGGAGGCTTTATATGCAACTGATCTTCGACACAATCTGTGTAGACAAAGCAGACCAAACTCGAGAGTGTTTTGAACCCGCTGCATTTGCAAGAATTCCATTGTCAGAACGTATCAAGTGTATTCTTGAAAAGCGCGTACATTTTTTCCAGGCAGGACAAGAGCTAGACTCCCGCATTGCTCTAAAAAATTATCGTGAGTGGGCGGCTAAAGTCGCCTAATCTCGATGAACCTGCGAGACTTGCAATACCTGATTGCTGTCGCCGAACTGCGCAACTTCAGCCAAGCCGCTGAACGATGCTTTGTCAGCCAGCCCACCTTGTCCAACCAAATTCGAAAATTGGAAGACACATTGGGTGTGACCGTGTTCGAGCGCAATAACAAGCGCGTTATGCCCACTGAAACCGGAGAACAAATCATTGCCTTGGCACGCAAGGTACTGCATGAAGTGGAAACCATGCACGACATCGCCAGAAGCGCACAAGACCCTCTGGCGGGCAAGTTTCGTCTCGGCGCTTTCCCCACCTTATCCACTTACATTTTTCCTACTTTGGTTCCGCAAATCACTGCAACTTTGCCACAGTTAAAGCTGGTATTAATCGAAGAAAAAACACAAGGTTTATTGGATCGTCTGACTCGCGGAGAGCTGGATGCAGCGCTGCTAGCCCTGCCCGTGCACGATGATCAATTGACCGTGCAGCCGTTGTTTAATGACGAGTTCATGCTCGCCGTCCCACCACAACATGCACTGGTAAAACATAAACAGATCAACCAATCTGAAATCAGTGGTGAGAAATTACTACTACTCGAAGAAGGACATTGTCTGCGCGATCAAGCACTGGAAGTCTGCCATTTGGCCGGCTTACAAGAAGAACAAGATTTTCGCGCCACCAGCCTGGAAACATTGCGTCAGATGGTGAAGGCAGGTACGGGCATCACTTTCATGCCTAAAATTGCGATGCAAAATAACGAGACAGGGATTTGTTACATCCCTTTCAAAAAGCCTGCACCACACCGAACCATTGGCCTAGTGTGGCGCAAGACATCTACCAGAACCAGCGTGATCGAAAAAATTCTCACTTTATTGCGCCAGCCATAAAGCAAATTATTCGTCCAACAAAGCGCGCAACATCCACGCCGTCTGCTCATGTACGGCGATACGCTGTGTCAGCAAATCGGCGGTAGGCTCGTCACTGGCTTGATCTACACAAGGAAACAAACTGCGTGCCGTGCGCGCCACTGCTTCATGCCCTTGCGCAAGAATACGAACCATTTCCAAGGCTTTCGGCGGCTGCACTGGCGCATCCGGTAGCGAAGTCAATTTTCCAAATGCCGCATAACTACCGGGTGCCACATGCCCCAATGAGCGAATGCGTTCGGCGATAGGATCAACCGCATTCCACAGCTCCGTGTATTGCGTCATAAACATGGTGTGCAGACTGGTAAACATGGGGCCAGTCACATTCCAATGAAAATTGTGCGTTGTCAGATACAACGTGTAAGTGTCGGCCAGCAAATGACTGAGACCTGAAGTAATTGCGGCGCGATCCTTCTCACTAATGCCAATATCAATACCTGCTTTTACCGCTGTTTTTTTGCTCATCGTTACACTCCTACTCACACATAAAAACACTGTTTAACCGGGCAATTCCCACTGGGGAACATAGCCCATCTCATCTGCAGTCACGGCTGCCTCTGCACAAATCCACCAGTCACCAACTGCCAACAACTTACCATCCTGGTAAATCAAAGGCGTGCGCTCGCGCAACCATGGCGGTATCGAACATTCCTGAAACAATTTCTTCAACGACTGCGAATGATCACGACCATGCGGGCGGCAGCGCACACCTTCGCGCGCAAAACTGACCGTCAACGGGCGAGTACTATCCAAACGCATGCCATGCCCTGACGCATATACAAAAGACAACTCACCAAAACCGGCATTGCTGATGGCGTCATCAGCGCTGCACTGCCAAACGCGCTCGCTGTCCAGCGGCGGCAATTGTGGCAGCACATGGATGCGTCCTTGATAGCGCCGGCACTGCCAGCCTTCCCACACAACAATGGGCGCAGCGTCAATACGTGAGTCCATGGTTTGCGCCTGTATGGCATCCAAGATGCGGTGCCCTGGCACCGGCACGCCGCAGCGCATCAACCACAACCGCAACACATTGCGGCGCCGTGCTTGCGACAAGCCGCGCAGATACGCATACGCCAATGAAAAACCGCAGCGTTCCGCATGCGGATAACAGGCAAAAAAATCGATTTCAGCTAATTCATCATTGACGGCATCCGCTTCACCACACCAGGCCATACTTCTGGCGATGGAGTGTCTCGCTTGCGGCCAACGCGCCTCCAACAGCGGCAATAATTGTTCACGCAAATAATTTCTGTCGAACTGCAAATCAGCATTGGATTCATCTTCCACCCAAGCCAAGCGGTGTGCATGCACATACGCCAGCACTTCCTCTTGCGAGCACGCCAGCCACGGACGAAACAAACAACCACTGCCGATGGCGCGCCATTCCGGCATACCGCCCAAGCCGCGCACACCGGCACCGCGCAGCAGCCGCAGAAAAAATGTTTCAATCTGGTCATCGGCATGATGCGCCATCAGCAGCACATCACCTTGTGAAATATGGCGGGAAAAAATATCGTAGCGCGCTTGGCGCGCTGCATGTTCCAAGCCATTGCCATTGCGGATAACCTGCACACGCTCTGCACAAAATTCGACACCCAAAACACGCGCAACCATTTCGCAGTGTGTTTGCCAGCTGTCCGCATGCGGGCTCAGACCGTGATTGACGTGCAGCGCGAGAATATCTTGTGGCAATTCCAGAGATACCAAGGCGTGCAATAGTGCGTGCGAATCCGCACCACCACTGTAGGCCACCACGAAACGCTCTACATCGCGGAAGCCTTCCAGTTTTTCCCTCAACAGCTCACGCAATGCTCCGCTCACTTGTTCATCCTTCTCAAGGATTACCGAAACTCATCAAGCGCTGGTAACGCTGCTCCAGCAATGTCTCCAGCGGCTTCAACAGTAACGCATCCAGCTGTTGCACCAATGTCTCACGCAAATGCGCTGCCATTTCCGCGACATTGCGATGCGCGCCGCCCAGAGGTTCCGGGATCATGTGATCCACAATACCCAGATCCAGCAAAGTTTTTGAAGTGACACCCATAGCCTCTGCCGCCAGAGGCGCCTTCTCGGCGGTCTTCCAGATAATATTGGCACAACCTTCCGGCGAGATTACAAAATACGTTGCGTATTGCAGCATGTTGATTTGATCACCTACGCCAATGCCGAGCGCACCACCCGAGCTGCCCTCGCCGATCACCGTGCAAATAATGGGCGTGCGCAATCGCGACATGACCGCCAAGTTCTGGGCGATGGCCTCTGAAATGCCTCGCTCCTCGGAGTCGATACCGGGGTAAGCACCGGGCGTATCAATCAGGGTCAACACTGGCAAACGAAAACGCTCTGCCAACTCCATCAAGCGCAACGCCTTGCGATAACCTTCCGGCTTGGGCATCCCAAAATTGCGCGCCACTTTTTCCTGCACCGTGCGCCCTTTTTCTTGCCCGATCACAACAACGGGGCGACCTTCAAGGCGGGCGACACCACCAACAATGGATTTGTCATCGCCAAAACGGCGATCACCGTGCAATTCATCAAATTCAGAAAATAAATGTGGAATGTAATCGAGCGTATAGGGGCGCTGTGGATGGCGCGCCACTTGCACGACTTGCCACGCACTGAGATCGCTGTAGATTTTCTCGGTCTGCTTGCGACTTTTTTCGCGCAGCTTACCCAATTCCTCAGCAATATTGACGCCGGAGTCATTGCCAATCAGTTGCAGCTCCTCAATTTTGGCTTCCAATTCTGCAATCGGCTGTTCAAAAGGTAGGTAGTTATATGCCACTCGGTACTCCACTCAATACGGCTGTATTCTGTTCTTATTCATGCCACGCGTTATCAATGCCACGCGTTATCAGTACTGCACAGACACTGCAGCCGCACCAAAACGTGTGCGCAACGCGCGCAGCAATTCGTCGGTCGGGTTGATGCGCCAAGATTCCCCGGCTGCAATCTCACCTTTGACCTGCTGCCCCTGATAAACCAAGTGCAGTGCGCAAGCGCCTCCGCGATAAGGCTGCAACAAGCGTCCCATCACGGCAAACGGGGTCTCGCGCCCGGCTCGCAGCGAGGCCAGTGTCTCAGCATCAAGGACAATCTGCAAATGGCGCGCCTGCTCGCTGCGCATCTCCATCAGATCACGCACCCGTGAAACCCGCACCCCCAGAGCACCCTTGCGGTACTCGTCTGGGCTGACAATCCCGTCCATCACCAGCACGCGATCCAACACCAACTTGTCGCGCGCCTTGTCATATTCCTCGGAAAACAGCGTGGCCTCGATACGTCCACTGCGATCATCCAGCACTACGGTCGCAATACTCTTGCCCGTTTTGGTCTTGCGCACACGGATATCGACCACCAAGCCCGCCACGCGTTGAGGGTCTTTGCCTTTTTGCAAATCGGCAATACGGCATGACACCAGGCTGCGCAGCTCACTCTGGTATTCCTCGATAGGATGCCCAGTCAGGTACAGCCCCAGGGTTTCCTTTTCGCCCTGCAAACGGTCACGCAACAACCAGGCCTGTGCATGACGGTGATCGGCGTACACATCGCCGGTTGCCTCCGTAGCTGTGGACACCACTTCGCCAAACAAATCCGTCATACCAAGATGACTATTTTTATGTTTCTGATCTGCCGCCTGCACAGCATCGGCAATAGACGCCATCAAGATCGCGCGCGCGCTATCAATATTCTTGGCCACAATCATTTGATCCAGCGCACCGCTGCGCACCAGCGCTTCTAATGCGCGCTTGTTGAGCTTGCGCGCATCGACACGCGCACAGAAATCAAACAGGTCAACAAAATCACCACCGTCACGGCGCGCTTCTACAATCGACTCTACCGGCCCTTCACCCAGACCCTTAATCGCACCGAGACCATAAACAATATTGCCCTTGTCATTGACGGTGAAATGAAAAGAACCCGCGTTGACATCCGGCGGCAACAGCGTCAAACCCAGTTCGCGACACTCTTCAATAAACGTCACCACTTTGTCGGTTTTATCCATATCAGACGACATGGTGGCCGCCATAAACTCTGCTGGATAATGCGTTTTTAGCCACGCAGTTTGATAGGCGACCAATGCGTATGCCGCCGAATGCGATTTGTTAAAACCGTAACCGGCAAATTTTTCCATCAAATCAAACAAGCCACCGGATTGCGTTTCACGAATGCCGCGCGCCGTGGCACCTTCAACAAATTTTCCACGCTCCTTTGCCATTTCTTCTGGCTTTTTCTTCCCCATGGCGCGGCGCAACATATCCGCACCACCCAGCGAATAATTCGCCATCACCTGTGCAATTTGCATGACCTGCTCTTGGTACACAATGACACCATAAGTAGGCCGCAATACCGGCTCCAG
>CAZZNL010000034.1:0-10954 GCA_964655625.1 uncultured Pseudomonadales bacterium | reverse complement strand
GCGATAAATAGTGTATTCGCCATCTTCTTCTTCGGCTATTTCGTAGTTTTTTTGCAAAAACTCATAGAGTGCCTGGAATTCTTTTAGGCGGTTGCCGCCGGCCGGATGAAAAAAATTGTGAATGTAAACAAAAAAACGCGGCGGTTTTGTCTGTAAGGCCGTGAGAAACTCCTGCCGAAACGCCTGTGTGGCGGGTGCGGTTGGTTGCAAATACAGCGGAATGTCTTCGACAAAGCGCGTGGCTGTTACAGCGTTGGCGAGCAGTAGTGCACCCTGGCCATCCCCCGAGCCATCCAGACTTTGTACGCGGTCTCCTGTCTGCAGGTGTGCGGTTAAATAACGGGCAATTTTTTTAGAGCGGATGTCGTGGTTGTCGGCAGTGTAGTGTTTGCTGGTCACAATGCTTTTTGTGAAAGAGCCAATCAGAATTGTGAGAGCAAAGGCGGCAGCTATCGCCAGAGGTTGCAGTGATTTTTCGTACCAAGGAGCAGACGATGACACAGGTGTCAGCAGCAGCGAAAAGCAGAGCGCAGCAAAAAAATAGGGCGCCAGCAAATGCGCAAACCAATATTTTCCTGCAATCATTTCATGCCAGGTTATGGCAAACGTTACGAGGGCAAGGCCGCGCAGTCTGATGAGTAGATCGGGATTGTGGCGGTGTTGACGCCAAGACCACAGTAGACCTGGCACAGAAAAAATAGCCATCTTCAACAGATGGTCGCCTTGCATGGAGAGTAGCGTCAGCCACTGTTGTTCGCGACTGTCGTAATGGTAGAGATCGGGTCGTGTGGAAACGTATACAGGGGTATACGTTTTGTACAAGGCTATCAGTTCGGAAAAATCGGCATGATGAATACCCCAAATAAAAGGCATGCTGAACACTACAAGGAATCCCAGTGCGGCGCACGGCAGGGTGTTCTGCAGGCGGCGCACAAAATTTTCTGGCGGGAGACGTGAGCATAAAATCCAAAACAGCGCTGGCGCTGCCACAATAAAATTGGGCTTGAAGCTACAGGCTATCGCGCTCAGTGCGCCTATAGCCAGTGCGTCGCGCCGTGGTTGTAATTGCGTGCGGCACAGCAGCGCCAGTGCCGCTGCAATTGGTAGCACGGCGATATAGTCGCGCTGAAAAGCGGCCGTGGTGCCGCCTGCAAAATAGAGGATTGAGAATAGGGCGGGGGCAAAAACTGCACTGACGCGCGACAGTGGTGCCAGAATTTTCCAGCTGCATACGGCGAGACCCAGGAGAATCGCAGCATCGAGAAAACGAATGGGCAGTGCGCCATAGCCCAAGGTGTTGCCGATCATGGCGTGAAAGAAAAATGGGCCGGGGAAATTGTTTTCAAAAATATCGCGGTAAAGCAGAAAGTTCTTCTCGTTAATCAGATAGGCGCTGTATTGCATCATCGCCAAATCCATTTCTATCGGCTGGTATCGTGTCAACCACAAGCATGCCAGCACTGCACAAGTGCTGAGCAGTGCACCCAGCCATGCGGCAAGTCGACTGGTGCGGTCGAGCAGGGTGAATAAAGTGCTAGTTGACATGAGGAGCCCCGAAAGTTTGCTCATTATTCCATGATTACGGGGCAGCTGAAACGCAGCTACAATGCACAGCATTGTGTGCCGCGCCGGATATTGAGAACAACCATGAAAGCTTCCATTGTGCAGAAACTGCAGATACTGGCAGAGCGCCACGAAGAGCTGGCGGCGCTGCTCAGTGATGCAGAAGTGATAGCCAATCAGGAGCGTTTTCGGCTGTATTCGCGCGAGTTCGCCGAGTTAGAGCCGGTGGTTGAAGGCTATCGCAGCTATCAACAAGTGTTGGCGGATATTGAGACAGCAAAAGAATTGTTGCAGGAAGGTGATGCCGATATTCGGGCGATGGCTGAGGAGGAGCTCAGTGCGGCGGATGCCAAGCTGCCTGGTGTCGAACAGGCTTTGCAAACATTATTGCTGCCGAAAGATCCCAATGATGGACGCAACGTTTTTTTGGAAGTGCGTGCCGGCACCGGCGGTGATGAAGCGGCAATTTTTTCCGGCGATTTATTTCGCATGTATTGCCGCTATGCCGATGCGCGCGGTTGGCGTGTCGAGATTGTCAGTGAGCGCCCCGGTGAGCACGGCGGTTACAAGGAAATCATTTCGCGTGTAATTGGTACAGATGTATTTTCGCGCTTGAAATTTGAATCTGGCGCGCACCGCGTACAGCGCGTTCCCGCTACCGAAGCACAGGGTCGCATTCATACGTCGGCTTGTACGGTGGCGATACTGCCGGAGTTGGATGAAGTGGAAGCGATCAATATCGACAAGAATGATTTGCGTATTGATACGTTTCGCGCTTCGGGTGCTGGCGGTCAGCACGTCAACAAAACCGATTCTGCAATTCGCATTACCCATATACCCAGCGGTATTGTGGTGGAGTGCCAAGACGAACGCAGCCAACACAAGAATAAATCCAAGGCGATGTCGCTCTTGGTTTCAAAACTGCACAGCAGTGCGGTGAATCAGCAGCAACAACAACAGGCAGATGAGCGCCGTAATCTGGTGGGCAGCGGCGACAGGTCGGAGCGCATACGCACCTATAATTTTCCGCAAGGTCGCATAACCGATCATCGCATCAATCTCACGCTCTACGCGCTGGATGAAATCATGCAGGGCAATTTAGATGCAGTGATTCAGCCGCTGATCAATGAGCATCAGGCGGATCAGTTGGCTGCTTTGGCCAATGATTGAGTGACGGTCAGTGCCGATGCGCTCCATTGCAGACAATCTCGCTTGGGCGACGGCGGCACTGCAAGCTGGTGATGATGATCCGCGCCGCGATGCCGAAGTGTTGTTGTGTGAGGTGCTGCATTGTGCGCGCACGCATTTGCTCGCTTACGGCGAGCGCCAGTTAAAGGAAATGGAACAGCAACACTTCGAGCAATGGGTGCAACGCCGAGTGAGCGGTGAACCGGTGGCGTACATCGTTGGTAAACGTGAGTTCTGGTCGTTGCCTTTGTGCGTCAATGCCAGCACGTTGATTCCACGACCGGATACCGAGGTGCTGGTGGAAACGGCATTGCAGTTGTGCCAAAAAGAGACAGCGCGTGTATTGGATTTGGGAACAGGAACCGGTGCGATTGCATTGGCGCTGGCGAAAGAAAAACCTCAATGGCAGGTGCTGGCTGTGGATGTGCAAACCGCAGCGGTGGCGCTGGCGCAACAAAATGGTGAGCAACTGGGCTTGCGCAATGTTCGTGTGCTGCAGAGCGACTGGTTCTCTGTGTTAGCGCAACAAGAAAAGAAAAAGTATTTTGACATGATAGTCAGCAACCCGCCTTACATCGCTGAAGATGATCCGCATTTGCAGCGTGGTGATGTGCGTTTTGAACCGCGCCGCGCCTTGGTGTCTGATCATCAGGGTTATGCCGATTTGTTTGCCATTGCGGATACTGCAAAAGATTTTTTAACCGGTGATGGTTGGCTGTTGTTGGAACACGGTGCAGAGCAGGGTTCTCGTCTGCGCGCACATTTGCAAACGAGCGGCTATAGTGGTGTACACACGGTGCAGGATTACGCGGGCAATGAGCGCGTGACTGCCGGTCAATGGGTGAAAACATGGCGATGAATGATCAACAGTTGTTGCGCTACAGTCGCCATATTCTTCTCGACGGTTTTGATCTCGATAAACAAGAGCGTTTGTTGGCATCACATGTGTTGATAGTGGGAGCGGGCGGTCTCGGTTGTCCGGCGGCGATGTATCTAGCGGCCAGTGGTGTTGGTCGCATGACCTTGGCTGATGACGACGTGGTTGATCTCAGCAATTTGCAGCGCCAAATTGCACACACGGAAGCGGATGTGGGTTGTGCCAAAGTAAATTCCCTGGCTGCTACCTTGCAGCAGATTAATGCGGATATTGCAGTGACCACTGTGCAGCAGCGCTTGCAAGGTGAAGCGTTGTTTGAACACATTAGAACCGTGGATGTGGTTCTGGATTGCTCCGATAACTTCACCACGCGTTTGGCGATCAATCGCGCTTGTGTAACTTTGCAAAAGCCTTTGGTGTCCGGCGCTGCGATACGCAATGAAGGGCAGGTGGCCGTATTCAATTATGGTGAAAACGCGCCGTGTTACGCCTGCCTCTACGGTGAGCAGGATGTGCAGGAAAATCTGACGTGCAGCAACAGCGGTGTGTTGTCGCCGCTGGTGGGTGTGATCGGTGCTATGCAAGCCGTGGAAGCGGTCAAAGTGTTGACGAATTACGGTGAGGTATTGGTAGGTCGCGTATTGCTGTTGGATGTGCGCAGTATGGAATGGCGCAGTTTGCGTTTAAGCAGAGATCCGCACTGCGCCGTGTGTGGCAAAAGCACCAACAGCTAGATATGCAGATGGCGACCGCCATCCACAGTAATAATATGGCCGGTGATATACGGTGCGTCGCGCAATAAAAACAGCACGGTGTTGGCAATATCGTCGGTGTGTCCAGTGCGCTGCAGCGGAATGCTGCGCAAAATAGTGTCGCGCTGTATCTGTTGCGTGTTTGTAGTTTCCGGCCACAGTATCGCGCCAGGCGCGATGCCATTGACGCGCACGTCTGGCGCTAATTCGCGCGCTAGTGAGCGCGTCAACATGACATTGCCGGCTTTGGCCATGCAATAAATGGTGTGTTCTGGCAGTGGCTTCTCCGCATAAATATCGGCCATGTTGATGATGCAGCCCCGCTGTTGTCGCAGCGCTGGAGTCAGTGCTTGCGCGAGGAAAAAGGGCGCTTTCATATTGCTGTCGATCAGTGCATCCCAGTCAGTTTCTGTGGCACTGCCGATGGGTGTTGGATAGAAGCTGGATGCATTGTTGATCAGCGCGTCGATGCGCTGCCAGGCTGCCAATGCTTGACTGGCGATTGCCTGTATATCATCGATGCTTTGTAGATTGGCTTGTATACAAATGGCAGAGTGTGAGCGCACAGCATTCAAGTTTTTTGTCAGTGCCTCTGCCTGTTCTTGTGATCGACGATAGTGGATGACCAGGTTGTAACCAGCGCGGTGCAGCGCAGTGGCAATGCTGGCACCGATGCGCTGTGCGCCACCGGTAATCAGTGCGACGGGTGCTGCGCTTGTTGTGGTGTTGTTGGATCCGGTATTGGTATTCATGCGTTGTTGCGCTCAGGTTGCGCCAGATTTTTTAAGGTTTGCATGCGCAGGCGACGCAGTTCAGTGCCGAAGGCTTTGCCAGAAAATTTTTCGCGATCAATGCCGCCACTGTCAACGCGACTGCACTGTGAAAATGCCTGCCGCAGAAAGTCGGCTTGTGGGTAAGCCCGCGTTTCAAACCCGCTGCGTCCGCGTGCGTCGGCTTCGCAGGCAAATAAAAATGGGTCGAGTCGCTGAGGGCGGCGAAACAGATCCAGGTTTTCAAACAATTCCATCAGGGTGGTGGCGCGCAGTTCAAGGGCGCGATGGCAGTGTGTGTGGTAGAGCGCTACCGCAACGGAAAGCTCACGAAATTCAGAGGGTGTACCCAAGCGCTGACACAGTGTCAGTACCAACGGTTTGCTGCGCTGTTCATGGGCGATGTGGCGCGGCAGTTCATGGTGGGGCGTCAGTGCTTTGCCTAAATCATGGCAGAGCACAGCAAATCGAGCAGCGCGGTTGTCGGTTAATTGTGCGCACTGTTGCAGTGCCATCAATGTGTGTACGCCGGTATCGATTTCTGGATGGTGTGTGGGAGATTGCGGCACACCAAATAAAGCATCCACTTCAGGAAATATTTTTTGGAGTGCGCCACACTGGCGCAAAATATCAAAAAATATCTGTGGATTTTTTTCTCCTAGCGCGCGTTCACACTCCTGCCAGATGCGCTCTGCCACCAAGGCATCAGCCTCACCTTTTTGTACTATGGTTTGCATCAGCGAGAGTGTTTCGGGCGCGATACGAAAACCCAGGTGGTAGAACCGCGCGGCAAAACGTGCCACGCGTAAAATGCGCACTGGATCTTCGGCAAAAGCCGGTGACACATGGCGCAGCCATTTTTGTTGCAGGTCCTGTTGGCCGCCGTAGGGGTCGATGAGCTGCCCATTACTATCTTGCGCAATGGCATTGATGGTGAGATCGCGGCGCGATAAATCCTGTTCTACCGTGATGGTCGGATCGGCGTGAAAAGTGAAGCCGTGATAGCCGGGTGCTGTTTTGCGTTCAGTGCGCGCCAGCGCGTACTCCTCGCTGGTATCGGGATGCAAGAACACAGGAAAATCCTTGCCGACAGGTTTGTAGCCTTGAGCCAACATGTGTTCCGGTGTGGCACCGGTGACCAACCAGTCGCGTTCGTGCACGGGCAGGCCGAGCAGTTGATCTCGCACTGCGCCGCCCACCAAATAGATATTCATGGTGTTGCGAAAAGTTGGCTCAGTAGCGCGGTGATGCAGGGTAGCCCAGTGGTGCTACGCGGGTGCCGCGCCCGTTGCCGGTGATGCGCACACGCTGTCCGACAACAAATTGGTTGATGTGCTCCACTTCCTGCACCACTGCCATGTCGGTACCGTTATCCAGTCGCACAATGATTTCCGCGCCTTGTGCGCGTGTGGCGCGCTCTTGCACGGCACCGCCTGCGACGGAGCCTGCAATGGCACCCACCGCCGTACCCAACGCACGCCCGGTGCCGCCGCCAATGGAATTGCCGGCAATGCCGCCGATGACTGCGCCGCCGCCTTGGCCGAGAAAGCCTTTTTCGCCTTCAATCACCACAGGGCGCACGCCATCGACCACACCGTATTGCACTTGCATGTTCTGGCGCGCTTCGTCGCGGGTGTAGACATCGCCGGAGAGATCGTCGGCGCAACCAGTGATACCCAAACAAATCAACAGCGAATACAGCAGACGTTTCATGGAGAGACTCCGGTAGGAAACTGACTGTTACAGCATAGCGTTTTTTGCTGCCTAAAACAGGAGCGCTTCTTTATACTGCGGCGATGTTTTGTGCATGATGGCAGCCACGCGGGAGTGAGAGAAACGTGACGGGATCGATTCTGGTAACAGGCGGCGCAGGCTACATCGGCAGCCATGCTTGTGTGGCGTTGTTGGTGGCAGGTTTTGATGTGGTGGTGCTGGATAACTTGGACAACAGCCATCCAGCAGCGTTGGAGCGCGTGCAAGCCATCGCGGGAAAACCGCTGCGTTTTTATCACGGTGATATGCGCGATAAAGCGCTATTGGCACGTTTGTTTCGTGAAACAGCGATTGCAGGTGTAATGCACTTTGCCGGCCTCAAAGCGGTAGGTGAATCCTGCCGCGAACCCTTGCGTTATTACGACAACAATATTGTTGGCACGCTACATTTGTTAGAAGCCATGCAGCAGCACAATGTGCGACGTTTGATTTTCAGTTCTTCGGCAACGGTGTACGCGCCTTCGGAAAACATGCCGCTTGATGAAACGGCCCCATTGGGAGCCTGCAACCCCTACGGTCAGACCAAGCAGATGATCGAACAGATGTTGATGGATCTCTGTGCTGCAGATGCGTGGCAAGTGGCGCTGCTGCGTTATTTCAATCCCGTGGGTGCACATGAAAGCGGAATGATTGGCGAAGACCCTGCGGGCATTCCCAATAATTTGTTGCCCTATGTGGCGCAAGTGGCAGCGGGTTTGCGCACCTCGCTGCCTGTGTTCGGCAACGACTATCCCACTGCGGATGGCACGGGCGTCCGGGATTACATACACGTACAAGATTTAGTCGATGGCCATTTGTGTGCGTTACAAAAATTATTTGCCCAGCAGGAAGGTAGTGCATTTTGTCGCGCGTACAACTTGGGCACAGGCAATGGCTACAGCGTGCTGGATATAGTGCGCGCTTATGAGCAGGTGAGTGGGAAAACGGTGGCTTACACTGTCATGCCGCGTCGCGATGGTGATGTCGCTGCGTGTTGGGCGGATGCTGCGCGCGCCAAGACCGAACTGGGTTGGGTGGCGACGAGAAACCTGGACGCGATGTTGCGCGACAGTTGGCGCTGGCAGTCGGCCAATCCGCAGGGCTATCGCGGCGCGTGACGGCGTGCAGCGTCGTAGGCCGCACGCAGCGCTGCTTCGATTTTTTTGCTGTCGGTGTAGCGAAAAAAATGGCGGAAATTGCGCTGGCGCTGAAAAACATTGAGTGGTCTTTGTCGCCAGCGAAAATGGCAATCAAGAATATCGATCAGTCCCATCGCCCCGTCTGGACAGATCACGACATTGCCCGGATGCAGTGAGCGAAAATAAATACCTTTTGCATGCAATAGAGCAATAAATTGCCCCAGTTGTTCGATATGTTGGATGGAGAATTTTTCTTGCTGCAACAGGTTGCGCACGGTGTCGCCAGCAAGTGGCTGGTAACGCACGGCCCAGCGCCCCGCGTGAGACAGGTGATAGAGCGCTACCGGTGTCAGCGTTCTGATTTGTAAGTGCTGTAAGGTTTCAGCGTTGCGCCAAAAAACATGGGCAGGGTTGAACAGCCTCGCCAGCGTGAAGTGGCGTTTGATGCGAAACAGTTTAATGAAGTCGCCGTTGTCGCAGCGCAATACTTTCACGCCGCGCGTATCTTGTTCAATCACCTCGCCCGCCGCTTTTAATGCCAGCCAGGCAGGGCGATCTAAAATTTGCCAGTCGGGGAGATTGCTCATGCTGTGCTCAGCCGTGGCTGTGCGTTTTGGTGTGCAGCTGTTGATCGATATTGTCGATCATGGCGCGCGCCAATTCCTGCTCGCCATAAAAAACACCGCCGACATTTTCTTTGTGTAGCAATTCGGCTTCCTCATCACTGTGTACACGCGCAATGGAGCCGATATCGGGGTTTAACATGCGGGCAATGCCTAGCATGCGACAGGTGCGTGCGGCATCGGGCATCGCCACAATCATCAATGCCGCACGAGCGATATGCGCCTGGATCAACACTTCTGGCTCCACAGCGTCACCGGCTACAGCGGCAAAGTTTTTTGCACGCAGTGCTTCGACAATGTCGCGATTTTCTTCGACCACCACATAGCGCATTTTTCGCTCCCGCAGGGCGCGCGCTATGCGGCGTCCGACGCGACCGTAACCGATCAGCACTACATGGCCGGTCAATTCTTCAGAGCTGAAAGTCATGGGCAGAATGGCTAAAGGATCATCGGGCTGTTCCAGTAGTTGTGCGACACGCGAGCGCGCGCGAATCAAACGATGCAGTGGTTCCACGGCCAAAAACACCAGTGGATTCAGTGCGATGGAAATTAACGAACCCGCCAGAATCAAATCAAAACCCGCTTTAGGCAGCAGGCCCAGTTTCATACCCAGTGCGGCGAGGATGAATGAGAATTCGCCGATTTGTGCCAGCCCTACCGCCACCATCAAGGCGGTATTCAACGGGTAGCGAGACAGCAAAATGACGGTAAAAGCCAGCATGGATTTACCGACCATGATGATGGCCAGTACCGCCAGAATACCGAGCGGGTTGTCGATCAAGACACGGGGGTCGAACAACATGCCGACCGAGACAAAAAACAGCACGGAAAACGCGTCGCGCAGTGGCAGGGACTCCTGTGCTGCGCGATAGCTGAGGCTGGATTCGCGCATCACAATGCCGGCAAAGAAAGCGCCGAGCGCCACCGAGACACCAAAGGCCACGGTGGCACCGTAGGCAATACCAATGGCCACGGCGATCACGCACAGGGTGAACAGTTCGCGCGAGCCGGTGCGCGCCACTTGCCACAGCAGCCAGGGAAACACGCGCCGCCCTACGACCATCATCAGGGCGATGAAGCCGGCTACTTTGAGCAGGGTGGAAGCCACGGTCTGCCACAGGTTGTCGGTGGTGCCGCTGGTGGTCGGGCTGCCCAGCACACCGGCCAATGGCGGCAACAAGACCAGTACCAGCACCATGGCGAGATCTTCCACAATCAACCAGCCCACGGCGATGTGCCCGTTCATGGCCTGTAACTGTCCTGCATTTTCCATCGCGCGCACGAGTACCACGGTGCTCGCCACCGAGAGGCACAGGCCGAAGACCAGCGCACCGCCCAGCGGCCAGCCCCACAGCAGGGCGACACCGGTGCCCATGGCCGTGACCAGGGGGATCTCTATCATCGCGCCGGGCAGGGCAATACGGCGTACAGAGATCAAATCTTCAATGGAAAAATGCAGTCCGACCCCGAACATCAGCAAAATCACGCCAATTTCGGCCAATTGCTGGGACAGAGCGATGTCGGCGGCAAAACCGGCTGTCGAGGGGCCGATCACTATGCCGGCCACCATATAGCCCACCAAGACCGGCAAACGCAGGCGTGCGGCGATGAAGCCCAGCGCTAATGCCAGGGCAAAGCTGGCGGCAATGGTGGTGATCAGCAGGGATTCGTGGGGCATACGGGCAACTCGTCAGATGCCGGGTATTGTCCCTAATGCAGCCTGTTGTGGCTATACGTTGTGGCTATACGCAGTGGCGCGAGTGCGGACTGCTTATTACCATGGCGCACCTATTTTTCAATGTCATTTCGCCCGTGTCTGAAGCAACATTACCCAGTCCGCTGCGCCCATTGCGCATCGCCCTGCTCGGCTATCGCAGCCACCCTTACGGAGGTGGGCAGGGCATCTATATCAAGTACTTGAGCAAAGCGCTGGTGAATGCCGGGCATCAGGTGGATGTCATTTCTGGTCCGCCGTATCCGCATCTCGATCCGCGTGTGAAGCTGATCAAAGTGCCCAGCCTCAATTTGTTTGAAAGCCCGGTGCATCACGCGCTGGCATTGCGTCCGCGCCATTTGCGCTCGTGGGCTGATTTTATTGAATGGTGGAGTATGTTCACCGGCGGTTTTTCTGAGGCGTACAGTTTCGGGCGCCGTGTCAAAAAATTATTGCGCAACCAGCGTGAGCGCTACGACATCATTCACGACAACCAAAGCCTGTGTTACGGCTTGCTGGATTTGCAGAAGCAGGGTTTTCCAGTGGTGGCGACGTTTCATCACCCCATCACGCACG
>CAZZNL010000033.1:747-10961 GCA_964655625.1 uncultured Pseudomonadales bacterium | reverse complement strand
CGGTATCCAGCAGGTTGTTGCTGACATCGTAGGCATTGAGTGTGACCGAGCCGGAATCGTAAGTACCGTTACCGCTGCCGACATAGCCGGATACTGCAACAGAGAGATGAATAACGGGCGGGTTGGAAACGGTAACAGAGCGAGACACTGTATCCTGCACGCCAGCAAAAATCATGTAGGTTCCGTCCACGCAGGTCTTGTTGCCCAAACCGGTACACGTTACAAGACCATTGGCACTGCTCCAGCCGCTTGTATCGACAAAAGCATTCGGCAAAAGGTTGTGATCTGAAGCGGCATCCGAGTTTTCCTGCCCTGCGTTCGCCACAGCAGGGCAGTTGTCGGCACCGTCATCAATACCGTCGCCGTCAGTGTCTGCGGCACACAGCGCAGAGCTGCCCAACAGCAAGGCGACAGCCAGTAACCAACGACCTGTATGCTGTCTGCAAATAAATACTCCCTTCAAGATTCGCAACATTTTTTCGGATATGGACTGCACTGTATAAACTCCTCTGGATCTCGGATACAAACTTATATGGCATTCGGCAAAGTTTATACCTTCGAACTCACGACTACACGAAACCATTTTTTCTGTCGGATTCTGTCAATACGAATAGCAGAACCCACTACCTCGCCACCACACCGCTGTCTCGCAAGGCAGCCAATTCATCTTCGCTGTACCCGAAATCCCTCAACACGGTATTGGTGTCTTCTCCTGCCACGCGCGGTGCAGCAGGTTGTGCAGGCTGCGAGCGCGAGAAACGCGGTGCAGGCGCGTGTTGTAGCAGGCCATCCACTTCGATAAATGCTTGGCGCGCTACGTTGTGCGGATGTTGTGCCGCTTCCTGAAGCGTCAATACCGGTGCGAAGCAGGCGCTACTGCCTTCAAACACTTTTACCCATTCATCGCGCGTTTTTGTTTTGAAAACCGCAGCAACTTTTGCCTCCAGCTCAGGAATTTTTTTCAGATCCTGTTCGGGATGACCGAGCCACTGGTTTTCAAATGCTGTCTTATCCAAACCCAAACGCTCGATAAAATCCTGATAAAACTGCACTTCCAGGGCGCCGACAGAAACACACTTGCCATCGGCACATTCAAACGTGTTGTAAAAGTGATTGCTGCCCCCGAATAAATGCGAGCCGCGATCCTTGAACGGCATAAAAAAAGGATTTTTTTCATACGCATACAAATACGCCATCAATGCCGTGGTGCCATCAACTATTGCCGCATCCACCACCTGCCCCTTGCCGGATTTTTGCGCTTCCAACAACGCACACACCACACCAAACGCCATGAATAAACCGCCACCACCAAAGTCGCCCACCAAATTCAGCGGCGGAACAGGTCTGCCTGCATCGCGCCCCATTTTTTCCAGTGCACCGGTAATGGCGATGTAGTTGATGTCATGCCCCACTGTTTGCGCCAGCGGCCCTTCTTGCCCCCATCCCGTCATGCGGGCATACACCAGTTTCGGATTACGCGCCTGCACCACTTCAGGACCCAACCCCAAACGCTCGGCCACACCCGGGCGATAGCCTTCGATCAGTGCGTCGGCGCTTTCACACAGTTTCAGCACCAACTCCACACCCTCCGGCTTTTTCAAATTGACGACAATCGAACGGCGATTGCGCAACGTAGCGTCCATAGGGCGCAAGCCGGGGATGCCAGCGGCGCGCTCAATGGTGATGACTTCCGCCCCCATGTCCGCCAGCATCATGGCACCAAAGGGCGTAGGCCCAATGCCCGCCAGTTCAATAACGCGATAACCGCTCAATGGCCCCATAAATCACCTCAAAACCGCTGCTAGAAAATACATATTGTCCATGATACTGCTTTATTTATGGTATCCGATTGAATACCATTGTTAGTATGAAACCAACCCGCCAGACTGACAAGCACCACACCGATACAGCTGCCAGACAGCTGCAGACCGCACGACTTCGCGCCGGTCTTTCCCTGCGCGAGCTGGCCGCTCGTGCCGGTACGTCGCACGCGACCCTGCTCGCTTACGAGCAGGGCAGAAAAGCGCCCTCCATCACGACCTTCTTACGCATTCTGGAAGCTGCCGGATTTGGTGTAGAGATCCGTCTAGAGCAGCGCATCCGTGAAAAAGACGGTATCCCTCGCGGTGAAGAACTGGCTTCCGTCCTGAAACTGGCCGAACAATTTCCCACCAGGATCAGTAAAAAAATGCGCTTTCCGACATGGCCAGCTGGAGGCAATCCATCATGGATCTGATTTCGCGCATCATCACCTTGCACCAGGCATTGCAAAACGCGCAACTACAGCATGCCTTTGGCGGCGCACTGGCACTGGCCTGGTGTACGGAACGCGCGCGCGGCACCATTGATATCGACATCAACATTTTCATTCCTGCTGCCGATTTTGCCATTGTGCTGAACGGACTGCCTGCTGGTATCACCGCCAGCAAGCATGATCGGAAAATACTCGAACAGGATGGGCAAGTCCGGTTGTGGTGGCAAAAAACACCTGTCGAGATTTTTCTCAACACGACGGCGCTGCATGAAGACATGATAAACCGCATCCGTTGGGAAACACTGGCCGAGCACACACTGCCTTTTCTCTCCTGTCAGGATCTTGCGGTATTCAAGGCGTTTTTCAACCGCACGAGGGACTGGGCTGACCTGGAAGCCATGCACGAAGCTGGCACACTGGATATAAAGTATGTAGCCAATATATTGCGGGAATACCTTGGCAACGATGATGAGCGAATCAGAAAACTGGAAGTACTGTAGGACAATGCAATTTTTTACCTCAAAAATCCTGACAGTTTTTCTACTGCTGCTGATGGCGCTGCCTGCATGGGCGGCACGCGGCGTTGATGCGGCAAATAACAGCATTCAGCTCGCGTTGACTACCGAGCCTCCCAACCTCAATAGCCTGACCTCAACCGACAGCGTGAGCTTCTTTATTCTTGCGCACACACAAGAAGGCCTGTTGACCTATGACACACAAGGCGAGTTGACCGGCGGTGTGGCACAAGACTGGCAGATGGATGGAACGACTGTGCGCTTCACATTGCGCGACAACGCGCGCTGGTGTGATGGCAACCCGGTTACTGCACACGATTTTGTTTACGCATGGAAAAAGGTGCTCAACAAAACCACTGCTGCGCGCTATGCCTTCATTTTGTACCCGATACGCAACGCAGAAAAAATTCATCGCGGTGAATTATCTGCTGATACGCTGGGTGTTTATGCAGACGATGCAAAGCATCTGCGTGTGGAGCTGGAGCATCCTACAGCTTACTTTCCCAGCCTGACTACATTTGCCACTTACTATCCACTGCGAGAAGATTTTTATCGTCGTCACGAAAAAGACTACGCCGCCGATGCCGACAAGCTGCTCTGCAACGGCGCATTTCGACTCAGCACGTGGACACACGGTGCCAATTTGACGCTAGAAAAAAACCCACTTTATTGGGACGCCGAACACATCCATCTGCAAAAAATTGTTGTCCCTCATATCACGAACGATGCCAACACACTGCTCAACCTGTTCCAATCGGGTGATATTGCATTTGCTGAATTAAGTCGCGACACCTTGCCACTGGCATTAGAACAACGACTTTATTTGCAAGCTTTTAATAAAGGCATGCTGCACTACATGGAGTTCAATTTTCGCCCAGAGCGAATTACGCACAATAAAAACTTGCGCGAAGCCATCAGCTTAGTCATCGACCGCACCGTGCTGGTCAACAAAGTAATCGCTTCGCCAGGCACACAAGCCACTGCCAACTTTTTTCCCGACTGGCTACCCGGAAGCCCCCCACACCGCGCCATACCACAGCCGGATATCACAAAAGCGCGCACGGCGTTAGCACAGGCCCAGCACGAACTGGGTGTAACAATACTGCCACCTCTAACGCTATTGATTTATGACTCACCCAACGTGGTGCGCCAAGCAGAGTATTTACAGCGAGTATTCATGGAAACCTTGGGCATTTCGCTAGTCATTGATAAGCAGATTTTCAAACAGAAATTGGCCAAACTGAATAGCGGTGATTTTGATTTGGCGCTCTCCGCCTGGGGGCCTGACTACAACGACCCCATGACATTCGCCGATTTATTGCATGCCGACAATGAAAACAATCACGGACGTTATCGCAACACCCGTTACAACCAGCTGGTCGAGACTGCAGCACATCTTTCCAATTCCTCTGCGCGCAACCAACTGTTTACCGAAATGGAAAATATTATTCGCGACGACATCGCCGTGCTACCTCTGAGTGAGCCAGGCATTATCTATGTGCAAGATCCGCGTTTGCAGCAAGTGCGCCGCAGCCGCTTTGGCGATGACCCCGATTTTCGCCACGCCTATATTTCACAAGGCAGTGAACACTGATGTTGCGTTATACACTGAAACGCATTGCCACTGGCCTGTTGACGATCTGGTTTATCGCCACTGCCACTTTTCTGGCCATGCATGCTGTGCCAGGTGATCCGCTAGCTGATGACAAAGCTGCACCACCGGCCATTCGCGCAGCGCTACTGGCACACTACGGTTTGGATCAATCACTGCCGAAACAGTACCTACTATTTTTCAACAACATGTTGCGCGGTGAATTTGGCATTTCTTTTACACAACAAAATCGCCAAGTGAACGACATTATCCGTGCGCATTTTCCTGTGTCTGCCACGCTGGGCTGTCTGGCTTTGTTGTTTGCGGTGTGCGGTGCGGTGCTGTGGGGCGCGATAGCCGCTCGCTGGCACCGCCGGTGGCCAGACTATGTGTTGATGGGCAGCGTAGTGGCAGGCATATCCGTACCAGGATTTGTATTCGCCGCGCTGGTACAAGTGATCGCTCTGCGTATCAATCAACAATTCGGCACTCACATACCTTTGGCTGGCTGGGGACATTTTTCACAGATGCTATTGCCCGCCTGGGTGTTGGGTTTAGGCACCATGGCATATATGACGCGTCTCATGCGCTCCTCGTTACTGGAAGTGAAAAATGCCGCTTACATCCGCACAGCGCGCGCCAAGCAATTATCGTCAGCGCGTATTTTTTGGGTACACGAATTACGCAACGCGATTTTGCCAGTGCTGGCACTGTTGGGGCCAGCTATTGCCGCTATCACCACAGGTGGTTTTGTGGTGGAAACCGTGTTCGCCATTCCCGGCCTCGGTCGCTATTTTGTGCAAGCTGTGCAACAACTGGACTACACCGTCATCATGGGTACCACCGTGTTCTACGGCAGTTTTCTGGTGTTGATGGTATTAGTGGTGGACTTGCTGACAGCCTGCATAGACCCGCGCATTCGCCTGCAGGAAAACCGCGCATGACACAACAAGCTGACGGCAATCTCTGGCGTGATGTGCGGCATGACATGTTGCGCAATCCTGCGGCACTCTGCGGTGCAACGGTACTGTTGTGTATTTTGCTGTTCTGTTTGTGTGGGCCGCTGTGGTGGCGCGTTGATCCGAATGCACTCGATCTCACGCAAGTTTCACAAGCGCCACACCGTGGCTTTGCAACCCTGGTCATTCCCGCTCAAGAAAAAACATCGCGTTGGAATCACCACTCTATCACTCACTTGCAATTACTGAATGAGGCCAACACCGAGGCCGTAGAACTGGCATGGCCAGCTCAAACAGGCGTGCGCTATCGGCTTTATCGCCACATACTCTCGCCATCAGGACCGCACGATCTCGGCCTGCCTCTGGCAGATTTTGTCGGCGCAGCAGATACACCAACACAATACTATCGAGACAGTTTGCTACTGGAAAATCGCCGCTATTTTTATTCCCTGCAAACACGAAACGACAACAGCAACTATCAAACCATTACCGTTGATGTAGCACATGCAACACCCGAGCTTGTGTTGCGTGAAAACGGTTTGCTAGCACCAGATGCCGACACACCTGCATTTTTGCAACTGCCAGCGCATCCTTTCGGCACAGACAAACTCGGCCGCGACTTACTGGCTCGCCTGATGGAAGGCGGTCGTATTTCTTTATTTATTGGCTTCACCGCACCACTGCTCTACGTTGTATTCGGTGCACTGTACGGCGCGATGGCCGGTTATCGCGGTGGCAAGATTGACACCTGGATGATGGCCTTTGTCGATTTTATTATCGCACTGCCTTTTTTATTGTTTGTGATTCTGTTGCGCATTGCTTTCGGTATCGGCCCTGGAGATAGCGGCATCACTGCTTTGCTAATCGCACTGCTGTTATTGAGCTGGCCAGACACAGCAAGAGTAGTGCGCACCCAAGTATTACAACTGCGCAAAGCAGCTTATGTCGATGCAGCAAGACTGCAAGGCGCATCCGGTTTTTATATTGTGTGGCGACATATGTTGCCCAATGTGCTGCCCAGCATTCTGGTGACACTGAGCTTTGCCATTCCGTCTGCTATTTTTACTGAAGCTTTCTTGTCATTTATCGGTTTGGGTGTGGTGCCGCCAGCCACTTCTTGGGGAGCCATGTGCAATGACGGCCTCTCCACTTTGTTGACTCACCCTCACGAACTGTTATTTCCTGCACTATTGATCAGCCTCACGGTATTGGCTTTCAATCTGATCGGTGATGCCTTGCGCGACGCATTGGATGTTCAAGTGCGCGAGGTGCGTTCATGAGTACGCGCACACCGGAAACCTTGCTCAACATCGAAGCCTTGCAAGTGAACTTGCAGACGACCAAAGGCATGATGCAAGCCGTGCGCAATGTCAATCTTGCTCTACAAGAAGGCAATATGCTGGCCCTGGTCGGCGAATCCGGCAGCGGCAAAAGCATTACGGCACAGGCCATCATGGGTTTGCTCCCGGACAACGCCCGCGTAACAGGAAAAACCTTGCATTGGAATAGAACAAAAACGGCCATGATTTTCCAAAATCCCATGGCGACTTTTAATCCTGTATTGAGCATCGGCTACCAAATTGCCGAACCACTGCGCGTGTTGCACGGCTACAACCGCAGCGATGCCGAAAACGAAACGGTTCGCTTGCTGGAGCGTATGCAAGTGCGCAATGCGCGCAAGAATATCCACCGCTACGCCCATGAATTTTCCGGCGGCATGCTACAGCGCGCCGCCATTGCTATGGCTCTGGCCTGCAAACCATCACTGTTGCTTGCCGATGAACCGACGACAGCACTGGATGTATCCTCACAAAAAGAAGTGATGACACTATTGAATGGTCTGCGCCAGGAAAATCAACTCGCGATCTTGTTTATCACCCATGATATCGCACTCGTCGCACAATACGCAGATCACATCGCGGTGATGTATGCCGGCGAAACCATTGAAACAGCCAAAACCGCTGACTTACTAAACAATCCACAACACGAATACACAAAAAATTTATTGGGTGCTCTGCGGTGAAAACACTATTAAACATCACCCAACTCAACAAACGTTTCGGTAAAGAAACGGCACTATCCGACATCAACCTATCGCTGACAGCCGGTGAAATTTTTGGCTTGGCTGGAGAATCCGGCTCTGGAAAATCGACTTTGGCGCGCTGTATCGCCGGATTGCACACTTACGACAGTGGCGAAATCACTTTTAAGCATGAAGTGCTGCCGCGCCAATTTACAGCCAACGATTTTCGCCAGCAGGCACGCCGCGTGCAGATGATTTTTCAGGATCCGCTGTCCTCGGTAAACCCGCGCATGACGATTGCCGACATTCTGCTTGAACCCTTGCGCTTGCACGCCATCGGCACCCGCAACGAACAATGGGAAGCCGCCGTTTGGTGGATGCAGCGCATCGGCTTGCAAGAACATGATCTCACGCGCTACCCCTTTTCATTCTCCGGTGGACAACTGCAACGCATAGGCATTGCACGCGCCCTGATCAACAAACCCAAGTTACTGTTGTGTGATGAGCCGGTGTCTGCACTGGATGTCACCACACAAGCGCATATCTTGTTGTTGCTAAAAAACCTGCGTGACGAACTGGGGCTAACGCTACTGTTTATCAGTCACGATCTCTCCACGTTGCGCCATTTTTGCGACCGTGTTGCCATCATGAAAAATGGAATCATCGTCGAGCTAGGCACAGCCGTTGATGTGCTAGACCATCCGCAACACGACTACACCAAGCACTTAATCAGTTGTAGTCCATCTTTACAGTTGATGCGCTCAAAACAACATAACAACAAATCCTATAACACCAACTAGCATGCAAAAAAAACGCAGCCAAAGCTGCGTTTTTTTCTAGAACCATCAGGTTTTCAGGTCATGCCGTGCAACCAAAAACTGGCCGCAGCCACTACGATGGCGATAATCAGAATGGTTGCCAAGGCGTCTGCGCATCCATCCTCTTCACAACCGCAGTTTTTGTCTTGATGTTGAGCCATAGTGCTGTCCTCCAATCAGTTAGGAAGCAGATGCTTAACGCCGTCACGCTCTTCGCAGAGCTCTTGTTCGGTCGCTTGCATTTTTGCACGTGAGAAGTCCGAAATTTCCAGACCCTGCACAATTTCCCAATCGCCATTTTTGCATACGCAAGGGAAAGAGTAGATCAGTCCTTTCTCAATACCGTAAGAACCGTCAGACAGTACACTCATGGAAACCCAATCACCTTCTGCAGTGCCCAAAGCCCAGCTGCGCATATGATCAACCGCCGCATTGGCCGCAGAAGCTGCAGAAGAAGCACCGCGCGCTTTAATAATTGCCGCGCCGCGTTGCTGTACGGTTGGAATGTAGTCGTTCTCATACCAAGCGCGATCTACCAAGCCTTCAGCAGCTTTGCCATCCACCAGCGCTTTAGAAATATCCGGGTACTGCGTAGCACTGTGGTTGCCCCACACAATGACTTTCTTCACATCATTAACTGTTTTGCCGGTTTTAGCTGCCAACTGACTCATCGCGCGGTTGTGATCCAAGCGCGTCATGGCCGTGAACTGACGCGGATTGATGGATGGCGCATTGCGCTGTGTAATCAACGCATTGGTGTTTGCAGGGTTGCCCACTACCAACACTTTGATAGATTTTTTGGCCACAGCATCAATCGCCTTGCCTTGTACCGAGAAAATGGCGGCATTGGCTTCCAGCAAGTCTTTGCGCTCCATACCTGGGCCGCGAGGACGCGCACCTACCAACAGGGCGTAGTCGGCATCTTTGTAAGCCACCATCGGATCATCGGTGCACACCACGCCAGCCAGCAATGGAAATGCGCAATCGTCCAGCTCCATGGCTACGCCTTTCAAGGCTTCCAGCGCAGGGGTGATTTCCAACATTTGCAGAATCACAGGCTGATCAGGGCCGAGCATCGAGCCAGAAGCAATGCGGAACAACAGGGAATAGCTGATCTGGCCGGCGGCGCCGGTGACGGTGACACGAACGGGCTGTTTCACGATAGGAGCTCCAAAATAGGAAGGGTAAAAAGGGAGCCGCCGACAAAACCTTTTGGGTTGAGCCGACAACAGGTATCAACCAAAATGCGGGGCACATTATAGAGAAAAAACCACCTGCCGTGCGATTGGATTCCCGCCCCGCCACACTTCTGGTCTTTGCCTTATGCACGCTACCGCTCTGGCTGTACGGCGCTCTCTGTGGCTCTACCGGACACGATGACTCCCATATCACCTTCTGGCAGGCAGACAGCCTGCTGCAACACGGTGCCTTGCTCAATTACAACGGCGAGAGATTGGAACAGAGCTCCAGCTTACTGTTGCTACTACTGACAGCCGCAGCCTCCGCATTCAATACTTTTTCCACCGTAACCACCGGCTACCTGGTCAACCTTGGCAGCGCCGTATTAACACTATTCCTGGTCTGGCGCGCTGCCCATCAATATCAACATTCAGCGTGGCTTCCCACGTGGCTGACAGCACTCACATCTTGCTTCGCCTATTGGGCTTGGTCTGGCATGGAAACATCGCTCGCCGCCTGCTGCGCATTATGGTTTCTGCTCTGCCTGCATCGACAGCTCAACGCCGACAACGGCGCATCTCGACTGCTGCTCATCGTATCCGCCGTTCTGCTAGCGCTGGTGCGCCCGGAAATGCCTGTCGTCGGCATTGCGCTGTTACTGTGTGTTTCACTCTGGCAACGCAAACCTCAACTGCTTATCTACAGCCTGGCATTGACTTTGATTCCACTGTGGCGACTGGGATATTTCGGCAGTTTTTTTCCCAACCCCGTCTATGCCAAACGCGGCTCTCCCGACCTTCAGCAAATACAACGCGGCCTTTCCTTGGCACGAAGAAACCGAAAGTTTTATGGAGCACCATTGTTGTGATGCGGTT
>CAZZNL010000033.1:0-737 GCA_964655625.1 uncultured Pseudomonadales bacterium | reverse complement strand
GAATATTTTCTGCGCCTTTTTCGTCAACCCGTAGCCGCCGTTGGCGTTTCAATCACGCTATTGCTACTGCTGGCTAGCGTCATTCGTTTTTTACAAAAACAAAAACAACAACACACACTGGCAACGCTGTACCTGTTATGGGTGTTGATCTACGGTGGCTTTATCATCACTAGCGGCGGCGACTGGATGAAAGAAGGTCGATTCTGGGTGCCTTTGATTGCACCGCTGTGGCTCACCCTCTGCGCCAATTTTCCTGCCGGAAAATCCAGTTTACTGGTGCGCTTTGCTCTGCCCGCATTACTGATGATCTACACACCCACCTTTATCAATACTTATAGCTTAGGCACACCGATTTGGCAGTTTCTCACCCAACAAAAAATCGCCAATACAGATGCCAGCTTTTTTGAAATCGCCAACCGCGAACACTTGCGCGACTGGCCCGCACTGCGCGCTATACAAAAACAGATACGACAGATTAACCCATCACCTAAGCAACCTCTTGTGCTGATGAGCAAGCAAATGGGAATGGTGAATTACCATCTCTTTACAGAATTTGGTAATCGTTTGCGCGTATGGGACATGGCCGGCCTAGTTGACAACAGTTTGCGCAACTGCGCCGTTATGGCACAAGACGGTTTTGATAAACAGGGTTTGCGCATCAACTACCGAAAATTTTTTGAGCGCTTGCCACAAGCGCAACAGGACTGCGGCCTGCGCGCACCGGATATTATTTATGA
>CAZZNL010000032.1:0-11016 GCA_964655625.1 uncultured Pseudomonadales bacterium | reverse complement strand
GGACAACACAATCACGCCGGTATCGACAAACAATTTAGCCACTTCACCGATGCGGCGAATATTTTCTTTGCGATCTTCGGCAGAAAAACCGAGATTTTTGTTGATACCGAGGCGCACATTGTCGCCATCGAGTCGGTAGCAGAGCACGCCGCGCGCTGTCAGTGCCTGCTCCAGGGCCACCGCCACTGTGCTTTTTCCGCTGCCAGACAGCCCGGTAAACCACAAAGTAGCACCTTTGTGTCCCAGCAATTTATAGCGATCGTCACGCGTCACTTCACCGTGATGCCAATACACGTTGGTTGCTTTCTGCTCTGCCATAAAAAACTCCGCTACAAAAATAATAAGAAATTACTGCTGAGTGATATGCGCACCGGCGCGCCTGCCAGAAAATACGCAATCAGCCAAAGACAAACCACTGACATAAGAATGCGATGCCACGCCGACAGCTGTGCGGCCTGCCGCATAAAGATTGCTAATGGTACTGCCATCTTCGCGCTTGACCTGCCCAGTATTTTCATCAACCACCAGACCACCCAGGCTGATTGTCGGGCAGACGAAAATTTTATTGCCTATCGACACATCCATGGCGTAATAAGGGCCTTTATCCAGTGCGCGCAAATAATCCGTGGATTTGTAAAAATCCTCATCATTTTGCTGTGCAACATGGCGATTGTAGCGCTCCACGGTTTCTTGCAAGGCATCACCATCCACATCGATGCGTTTAGCCAAGGCTTTGATGCTGTCAGCACGTTTGGTGTTGGTCAACAAACTGAGAATAGCTGGCGCAGTTTGCAGCATCAGCCACACTTTTCCCGGCATTAACTGCAACAACACGTCTTTCAGCATGTCCTGATTAAAAATCAACACACCACGACCGTCTTGACGCTCTGCCATCGCTTCACCAATGCGCGCACCGTAACTGGCTTCGTTGACAAAACGCTTGCCCTCGCGGTTGACAATGATGCCTTCCACCCAGGATTTAGGCGGATTGATAAAGCGCCAACTGGAACCGCGATGCATATTGGCCGTTTCACCGCCAACACTTTCGCCCAAGCGAATACCATTGCCGTTACAACCAGGTGAACCCAAAGGCGCACCGCGAGAATACTTGGGCGCATGGTGCTTCATCATTTTGCGGTTGAACACGAAGCCACCAGCCGTCAACACCACACCTTTGTTTACCTTGATCAAGCGCGTAACGGTTTGCTCTTCTTCAATATCTTCCATCTGATCGCGCAGCCAATTCGCCAATGGCTGCACATACATACGGATTTTGGTGAAAAGTTTATAGTAAAAACCAAACAGCTTTTCTGCTGTTGACTCTGGCGTCACTTGCATCACCTTCAAGCCAACAATACGTCCCTGCTTATCCTGGATCAGTTGTGATACGCGTGTTTTCATCATCATATTCACGCCGTGATCAGTACAGCTTTTCAACAAGGCATGCATCAAGCCCGCGCCTGAAAAACCATTCCACTTAACGCGATGGCCGCGCGGCGCTGATTCAGCAACATCTTTGTATTCCTTGATCAGCTCATTGCCGGAGTAATACAGAAAATATTTATTGATAGGATAGAAAGTTTTGACGGGGCTCATGCTAGCCTCAAAACCCACGCCGTGTTTTTCCAACCACTCCAGATTGGGCACGCTGTCATCACAAAACTTTTTCAGCGTTTCATCTTTAACGATGCCGCAAGTCTCCAACTTCAAATAGTTGTACATGTTTTCCGGCGTATCGTTATAACCAGCTTGCTGCTGATACCTGGTGCCACCGCCGTAGTACATAATGCCGCCACTCAAACCGGAGGCACCGCCGCCGACAAAACGATCCAGCAACAACACTTTTGCACCTTGCGCCTTCGCTTCCAATGCAGTGCACGCACCGGCACAGCCTGCACCGACAACCGCCACATCTGTTTCTATATCCCATTGCAAATCATCTACTGAATCGACAATAACAGGGGCTTCGATTTCCGAGTACCAATGTTCATCATTGGGTTTCATGACGCGATCTCCAGATAAGGCCACAAAATACAAGCTGCGTATTCTAGGGGCTTTGCGGCGATAAAAGGCATCTGTTCAAGCATGCAAAGGTTTGCTAACTGGCGGCTTGCTCACTGCTACACCGTCTTGTAATAGCACCATCTTGCAATAGCGCCGTCTTGCAATAGCCTCACCCCCCCCTTTCCGCTAGGATGCCGCCTAATTCCGACAGATACCGACAGACCATGCGCTCTCTGACCATTACCCGTCCCGACGACTGGCATATCCACTTGCGGGATGGTGACTACCTGCCGCGCACCGTGGCAGATGCCGCACGCCAGTTCCACCGCGCCATTGCCATGCCCAACCTGCTGCCGCCAGTCACTACCACCGCAGAAGCAGCAGCCTACCGCGAGCGCATCCTGGCTGCCCGACCTGTTGGCGCAGACTTTGAACCCTTGATGGTGTTGTACCTCACAGACAATACCGCGCCAGCGGAAATGGCTGCCGCCAAAGCCAGCGGCTGGGTGCATGCCTGCAAGCTCTATCCGGCGGGAGCCACTACCAACTCCTCGTCGGGCGTGACCGACATCAGCAAGATTTATCCCGTTTTAGCGGCCATGGAAAAGGCAGGGCTGCCACTGCTATTGCACGGCGAAGTGACCGACAACCACATCGATATTTTTGATCGCGAAGCAGTTTTTATTGAGCGCACACTGCAGCCGCTGGTAAAAAACTTTCCCGCATTGAAGATTGTGTTAGAACACATCACCACTGCCGATGCAGCAACATTTGTGACAGAAGCACCGGCTCACGTTGCAGCCACTATCACTGCACACCACTTGTTATTTAATCGCAATGATTTGTTGGCCGGCGGTGTGCGACCACATTTTTACTGCCTGCCCATTCTCAAACGCAATACGCACCAGCAAGCACTGTTGCGTGCTGCTACCAGCGGCAGCAACAAATTTTTTCTCGGCACCGATTCCGCTCCGCACGCACAACAGAAAAAAGAAACTGCCTGCGGCTGCGCCGGATGTTACAGCGCATTGCACGCATTGGAGCTGTATGCGGAAGCCTTTGACCAAGCAGGGCAACTCGACAAACTGGAAGCTTTTGCCAGTTTTTACGGCGCAGATTTTTATGGTCTGCCTCGCAATACCGGCACGGTTACCTTGATGGAAAAATCACAAACGGTGCCTGAATACCTGGACTTTGGTTCCGAGCGCCTGATTCCACTGCTGGCTGGTGGCACCTTGCGCTGGTCGCTGCAAGGTGAGCACGGATGAGCAATAAAACCAAAGAGTTTTCCTCCTTTGCTGAGGCCTTTGCCAATATCGAACCTCTGCCTTCGATGGCGACCCGCTTTCGCGGTTTTCTACCGGTGGTAATCGACCTGGAAACAACGGGTTTTAACGCCAACACCGATGGCTTGTTAGAAATTGCTGCCGTCTTTCTCGGCTACGATGACAATGGCAATCTGCTGCGCGAGCGCACCATTTTTCATGCTGTACGACCCTTTCCCGGCGCCAATATTGAGCAATCGGCACTGGAGTTTACCGGCATCAATCCCGATGACCCCGCACGCAATGCCATCAGTGAAGCCGAAGCACTGGCGGATATTTTTTCCCAAACGCGCAAAGCGGTGAAACAGCACGACTGCACACGCGCCATCATTGTGGCGCACAACGCCCATTTCGACATGGGTTTTCTCAACGCTGCCACACAGCGCAGCGAACTGGTGAAGAAAAATCCATTTCATCTGTTTTCCTGCTTAGATACGGTATCACTGGCCGGGCTGGCTTATGGCCAAACGGTGTTGGCGCGCGCCTGCCAGGCTGCCAACATCCCCTTCGACAATAAAGCCGCCCACCACGCCGATTACGACGCAGAAAAAACTGCCGACTTGTTCTGCAATATCGTCAATTTGTGGCGCGACAAATCTCGCTAATCACCACCGCTAAATCCTAAAAAAATCGGCCTTAAAAAATCAGCCCTGAAAAAAAATCAACCGTGAAAAAACGTGTTGCCGGCGACAGGTGAACGCGCGGTGCGACACTGGTTGGCCGCAGCATTTTTATCTTCATACCCAAAAGAAATACCAAACAGCAGCTTGTAGTGCGCATCGATGCCCAGCGTTTTACGCACGATGTCGGCATGAAAACCGAGTGAAGTTTGTGGACAGCTACCCACACCGAATGCAGTCAGCGCCAACATCAAGGATTGCGCGTACATGCCCACATCAATTTGCTCGCGCAACTGGAACGCCTCATCAATAAACAGAAAGGCCACATGAGGTGCGTCAAAAAAAGTGAAATTGCGCATGAAGGCATTGTTGCGCTCGGCTTTGTCTTCTCGCGCAAAACCCATGGCACTGAACAGGCATTCTGCAGCGGCCACCTGTCTTTCACGGTACACGCCTTGGTATTTGCCCTCGAAAGGGAAATCCATGGTGATCACGCCGTTGAGCATGGCCTCAGGAATCTCCCGCCGCAACAGCTCCAGTTGCTCTCCGCTGGCGACATGCACCATCCACGGCTGGGTATTGCAGTTGGATGGCGTGCAATTGGCCAAGGCAAACACCTGATCCAATACCGTCTGCGGCACGCGATCTGGCAAAAAAGCGCGCACGGAGTGGCGCGCCTGTATCACATCGGCGAAAGCCGGTGTTGTGATGTTGGCGTTAGTGTTGGTGTTGGCAGTCATGGCAAACAGTCTCCACGGGGATCAATGTGCATCAGCATGCCGCAAGCGCACTCGGTGCACCAGTCGCGCAAACCGAAAATGGCTTACGGTAGAATGGCAGACTCTTATCTGTTCCATAGCGAAAGTCTGTTATGCCCATAACGTACAAATCTGCCGATGACCTCGCCAAAATGCGCGAGGCTGGGCGTTTAGCCGCCGAAGTGCTGGATATGATCGGTGAGCACGTCAAGCCCGGTATCAGCACAGCCGAGATTGACCGCCTGTGCCACGAACACATGGTCAATGTGCAGAAAGTGATCCCCGCTTGCCTGGGCTATCACGGCTTTCCCAAATCGGTATGCACATCTGTTAATCACGTGGTCTGCCACGGCATTCCCTCGGAGAAAAAAATCCTCAAGGAGGGCGACATCATCAACATCGATGTCACCGTCATCAAAGACGGCTGGCACGGCGATACCAGCCGCATGTATTTTGTCGGCACGCCTGCTCCCCATGCAAAACGTCTGGTGGAAGTGACTCGACAATGTTTAGAAGCGGCAATTGCCTTGGTCAAGCCTGGCTGCAGGCTGGGCGACATCGGTCATGTAATCCAAACGCTGGCTGAAAAAAACCACTACAGCGTAGTGCGCGAGTACTGTGGTCACGGCATCGGCAAAATTTTTCACGAAGATCCGCAAATTCTGCACTATGGCCGCCCCAACACTGGCATGGAACTCAAAGAAGGTATGGTGTTCACCATCGAACCGATGGTGAATGCTGGCAAACCACACACCAAATTAAAATCTGATGGCTGGACTGTTGAAACCAAAGATGGCCGCCTTTCTGCCCAGTGGGAGCACACCATGGCCGTGACGGCCACCGGCGTAGAGATTCTGACCGCAAGCCCACTGGGGCTATTTTGATGAAGGCATAGCCAAAATGACTGCACTGTTATTTTTTGACGAACAGCGATTTGCACGCGCCTTGGCGCAAGAAAATACAGTCAGCGTTTTTCGCGACGCCATTCAAGCGGCTAACACCCATTTCAATAATCGCTTCCACGAAGGCGAAGAAGTGCGCGCACTGGTCAACGAACGCGCATTATTTGTCGATCGTCTATTGCACTTTGCCTGGCAGCATTTCGCTCTAGACGAATCCTTGGCGCTGATTGCCGTAGGCGGCTATGGCCGCATGGAACTGCATCCACAATCTGATATCGACGTGCTGATTTTGTTGCAGAACGAACCCGATGCCAGCACACGCGAAAAACTGGAACGCTTCATTACTTTTTTGTGGGATTTGAATCTCGCCATCGGCCACAGCGTGCGCACCGTGGAAGAGTGTCTGCAATCGGCAGCAGAAGATATCACCGTTGCCACCAATCTATTGGAATCGCGCACACTGGCTGGACACCCTCACTTGCGCCGCGAATTGCGCGCAGCCATGGACACCCGCCAGATCTGGCCGAGCCGCGAGTTTTTTTACGCCAAATGGCAAGAACAGCGCGAGCGCCATGAAAAACACAACAACACCGAGTACAACCTTGAACCCAATATCAAGAATGCACCGGGCGGCCTGCGCGACATCCAAACCATTTTTTGGGTGGCCAAACGCCATTTCAATGTCGAGCGCATTGTCGATCTTGTGCGCAATGGCTTTCTCACCGAAAACGAATACAACATTCTGCGCAATGGCGAAGAGTTGCTGTGGCGCGTGCGCTACGGACTGCACTTGTTGGCTGGCCGCCACGAAGAGCGCCTGTCATTTGACTACCAACGCGCCCTAGCCGTTGATTTTGGCTATCGCGATAGCGAAAAAAGCCTGGCCGTTGAACAGTTTATGAAGCGCTACTACCGCGCTGCTTCTGCCTTACGCGAATTGAATGATGTTTTGCTGAATTATCTCGATGAGTCGCTCTCTGATGACGATAATATTGCCGACATCGTCGATATCAATCGGCGTTTTCGCACCTACAACAACTACATCGAAGTCAAGTCAGCAGATATTTTTCGTCAAACACCTTCCGCCCTGCTAGAAATCTTTGTATTGATGGGGCAAGACGCCAGCATCAAAGGCGTGCGCGCATCCACCATTCGATTAATACGCGAAAATCGCCACCTGATCGACGACAACTATCGCCACGATATCCGCAACACTTCACTCTTCATGGAGCTGATGCAATCTCCGCACGGCCTGGTGACACAACTGCTGCGCATGAAGCGCTACGGTGTACTCGGCCGCTACTTGCCAGAGTTCGGAGAAATTGTCGGGCAGATGCAGCACGATCTTTTTCATATTTACACCGTGGATGCTCACACGCTGGCTTGCGTTAAAAACCTGCGCCGTTTCTGGTACGCCAGTGCGCAGGAAAAGTTTCCGCTGATTGCCAAAATCATTCGCAAGCTGCCAAAAATTGAACTGCTCTATATCGCCGGCCTGTATCACGATATCGGCAAAGGTCGCGGCGGCGATCACTCACAATTGGGCGCCGTGGATGCCAGAGCTTTTTGTGAACGCCACGGCCTCAGTCGACGCGACACCAATTTAGTGGTGTGGCTGGTAGAAAATCATCTGTGCATGACCCAAGTAGCACAACGCCAGGACATTTCCGACCCTGAAGTGATTCACAACTTCGCTCTAAAAGTGGGCGACATGCTGCATCTGGATTATCTGGTGGCACTGACAACCGCTGACGTCAACGCCACCAACCCGACGCTGTGGACCAGCTGGAAAGCGCAGTTGATGCGCCAACTCTACACCGATACCAAACGCGCCCTGCGACGCGGCCTGGAAAATCCTGTCGACAAAAACGAATGGATCGAAGAAACGCAACAACAAGTCATTCAACACCTCGATCAAAAAGGTTTTTCAGAAACCGAGGTGCGCCGCATCTGGGAAGGCCGCAGTGAGGATTATTTTCTGCGCGAAAGTGCCGCTGACATTGAGTGGCATACCGAAGCTATCGCTCATCACGCCAACCCTGATGAGCCCTTGATTCTGATACGCGACCCACAAGGCGACACTTACGAAGGCGCCACACAAATTTTCGTGCGTATGCGCGCACATCAGCACGCGTTTGCCGCTGTTGTCACGCTGATGGACCAGCTCAACCTCAGCATTCAGGATGCGCGTCTCTACAGCTCGCAGGGCGGTTTTACCAACGACACCTATTTTGTCCTGAATGAAAACTTGCAACCTATCGGTCAAGACGACGAGCAGCGCCAACAAATCTGGCAAACCCTGCACGATGAACTGGCACACAATATCGACAACTTTCCCTCTCTGGTTCAACGCCGCACACCACGGGAACTGAAACACTTCACCATGCCGACACGCACCAGCATGGCCAATGACATACGCAGCGGCACCACCATGCTGGAAGTTATTTCACCGGACAGACCCGGCCTGCTGGCGCGCATTGCGCGCGTGTTTGTGGCCTTCGGCATCAAACTCTACAACGCCAAAATTGCCACGCTGGGCGAACGCGTAGAAGACGTTTTTTTTATTACCGATCAGGATGGCAAGGCGCTATCCGATCCCGATTTCTGCACCAAACTGCAAGCGACGCTGTGTGAGCAACTGGATCGACAAGTAGCCAAAACCTCAGCACCCGCCATGTAATGTTTCTGAAGACGCTATCGACATGAATTCGCTACTGGATACTTTACAACCCTACCCATTTGAAAAACTCGCGCAACTGAAAGCAGGCATTACGCCGCCAGCCGCACTGCCACATATCGCGCTGTCGATTGGTGAACCGCAACATCCTGCACCGGCGCTGGTGATCCAGGCATTGCAAAATCATCTGCAAGGCTTGAGCCAATACCCCACCACCAAAGGCATTCCCGCTTTGCGCACAGCTATTGCGCAGTGGTGCCAGCGCCGCTTTGCACTGCAACAGCCACTCAATGCCGAGACACAAGTGCTGCCCGTTAACGGAACCCGCGAAGCCCTGTTTTCATTTGCACAAGCCGTTATCAATGCCACCGCCTGTGATGCCGCGCAAAAAGCGCTGGTTGTTTCGCCCAATCCCTTCTATCAAATTTATGAAGGCGCAGCGTTATTGGCAGGTGCAGATGTGCATTTCCTGCCCTGCACAGCAGACAATCATTTCATTCCAGATTTTTCTGCGGTACCAGCACCTATCTGGCAGCGCTGCCAACTGTTGTTTATCTGCTCGCCCGGCAATCCTACCGGCAGCGTGATGAGCTTGTCGCAATTGCAACAATTGATTGCTCTGGCTGAACAATACGATTTCATTATCGCCAGCGACGAATGTTATTCCGAACTGTATTTTGATGAGTCCGCACCGCCTCCCGGTTTATTGCAAGCCGCAGCAGCGATGGGTCATACAGATTTTCGTCGCTGCGTTGTTTTTCATTCTTTATCCAAACGCTCCAACCTGCCCGGCATGCGCTCTGGTTTTGTCGCCGGTGATGCGCGTGTGCTGGAGAAATTTTTGTTGTACCGCACATATCACGGCTGCGCCATGCCGTTGCAACATCAACACGCCAGCATTGCCGCTTGGCAAGACGAAGCACACGTTATTGATAACCGCCAGCGCTATGCAGAAAAATTTTCTGCGGTGCTCGATATTCTGGCAGACGATATTGCCACTCATAAAATCAGCGCCAGCAAACCCGATGCCGGTTTTTATCTCTGGGTAAATGTGCACGGCAATGACCAACACTTTGCACGCGCGTTATTCCAGCAGCAGCACATCACGGTACTGCCTGGCAGTTTTCTGTCGCGTGAAATACAAGGTTACAATCCCGGTGTCGGCTATGTGCGCATGGCACTGGTCGCCAATCTGCAGGAGTGTGTAGAAGCGGCTGAGCGCCTGCATCGCTTTTTGGCAACCTGGCAGCCGTCATGCTAAAAAAAGAGCGCGCGGCCTGGATTGCCGACAAACTGGCCGAGCTGTATCCCAATCCTCCCATTCCGCTGACGCATTGCGATGCTTACACCCTATTGGTTGCCGTACTGCTGTCTGCGCAATGCACAGATGAACGCGTCAACAAAGTGACACCCGCACTGTGGCAATTGGCAGACAACCCTTACGCAATGGCCAAGCAATCTGTGGCGGCTATTGAAGCCATTATCAAACCTTGCGGCTTGTCACCCCAGAAAGCCAAAGCGATACGTCAACTGTCCGAAATTTTGGTGCGCGATCACAACGGCGCCGTGCCGGATAATTTTGTCGATCTGGAAAAGCTGCCGGGCGTGGGACATAAAACAGCAAGCGTAGTAATGGCGCAGGCATTTGGCGTTCCTGCATTTCCTGTAGACACACATATTCATCGCTTGGCACAACGCTGGAAGCTCACCAACGGCCGCAGCGTTACACAAACCGAAAGCGATCTAAAAAAATTATTCCCACGCGAACGCTGGAATGCACTGCATTTGCAAATCATCTATTACGGTCGCGAACACTGCTCGGCACGCGGTTGTGATGGCACGCACTGCCTGATCTGCCGTCATTGTTTTCCCGAACGCAAAAAGCCTGTCGTGACACTCAAGGCTTGATATTCTGCTCGCATGGATTATTTACTGACATGAATCGCATGCACATCAGCAACAGCACCACCCGAACCCGATGCAACACGTTCTGGTGCCTGCTGGCTGTCGCATTATTACTATTGCAGTGCTTACTGCTGTACGGCAATACCGCCAGAGACGATGCTTTTTTTACTTACTGGTCAGCCTGGTCATTGACAGAGCACGGCAGCATTCTGAATTACAACGGCGACAATGTTGAACAATCATCGACACTGTTGCACACCTTATTGCTCGCTGCGGCACATACCGTTATGCCTTTTGTCACCATTCCCACACTGGGATGGTTTTTTTCACTGCTAGCTGCGGTACTCACACTATTGAGTGTTTGCAGTTTTCTGCAAGCGCGCCACATCAGTCATTTACCGGCGCTAATCCTGGCAGCCAGCAGCAGTGTGGCGTTCTGGGCTAATAGCGGCATGGAAACCTTAAACGCGACGCTGCTCTACACCGCCATTCTAGCGCTGTGCCTGCGCGAGAATGTTTCCACTAAACACTACGTTTTACTCACACTGAGCTGCTGCGCTGCCGTACTCAATCGCCCAGAAAGTTTTGCCGTGCTGCTGTGTTTTATTGTGTCGATATGGCCACTGCAATGCCTGCTGACTTGGTCATTCAAAAAACCGCCACACAAAACCTGGCTGCTGGCCTTGCTGGCGACTGCTGCCACTACCGCATTGGTTTTTCTGTGGCGACAACAACACTTTGCCAGCTGGCTGCCACAACCGGTGACAGCCAAACACAGCGACAATTGGCTGGCCAATATTTTCAATGGCATCAACTACATTATTC
>CAZZNL010000031.1:0-11338 GCA_964655625.1 uncultured Pseudomonadales bacterium | reverse complement strand
ATCGTACTGCTTGTAACTGGCATCCATCGGGATCCAGTTATCCCCCTCAGCATTTTTCATGCCGCGTGACGGTTCGTAATCCACCCACGCTTCCACCCAGGTGTGTTCAAATTTTATTTGTGTGACCACACCGTTTGTCGCCACCAGTTGTGTAGGAATGCCGCCCTGCTGCATCAAATTCGCTGCCGCTTCCGGCACGGTAACGCCACCCACCCAGTTCATGGCTTGAGCAATCGGCAGTTGCACCGTGCCGTAAGCGTAGCGTGCTGGAATGCCTGCTGTGCGCAACAGCGCAATGAGCAGTGATGCTGTATCCATCGCGTTACCGCGTTTGGTTTGCAGCGTCATGTCTGCACCCTGTATCGAGCCATAGCTCGGCACAAAGCGGATATTGTTGGCTACCCACGTATAAATCTCTGTCGGGTTGTTGTGCAGTTGTACTGCCAGGTCCTTGATCGCCTGCGTTTGCACCGTATCTATGGTTTCGGCGAGATCCGCTTCCACGCCACCGTGCTGGCCAAACACACCGCTGAGCATTTCTGGTGTAACGGAGCTGGCTGCGAGTTGCACAGATTGATGCGTGATCTGGTACAGCGCCGTGTTGTCTTCTGCCGGTGCGCGTGTTACCGGCTTCGGTGTGCCAAACGGCAAATGCTCGGGATCAAATGCGGGGCGGGATTTTTCAAATTGTTGCTTTGATAAAAATGTTTTTAATTCTGCCAGTGCTGCCGATTGGCCTTTGCCACCCTTCCGGTTAACCGCATTCAACAAACCGAGCAGTTTTTTGTAATCCCCGTTAATTTTATTGCTGGCTTCCTGCTGCCGATCCATGATGGTTTTATCCATATGCTTGTCACGCAGGTGCTGTTCCACACCGGCCAGCTCGCCGTCCACACCCTGCCACGCGGCTTCAATGGATGTTTGCAGTGTTTCCAGTTGGCTCTGTTCATCGGAGGTCAGCGCATTGCCACCCAGACCAACAGACTGCAAACCGCGTGTGAAAAATCCGGCATGTTGTTCGCGGTCTGCCACGGCAGGCGCAATGTCTCGCTCCACCTTGTCTTTCAGCTTTTGCAGACGGTAGGTGAATTTATCGTCCGGCGTTTTTTCAAACAGCGCATCACGGGCAGCTTCTTCGCGCTGCTCTTTGGTCAACTCCTGCTGAACCGCGTAAGCGGGTTGGGACAGGCAAAACGTCCATGCGAAAAAAGACAGCGTGGTGACAGCGATGGCTTTGGAGAAAAAACCTTGGCGGAAATTTTCAAGACACATTTTGCTATCGCACAAAGAGTTAGGCATTACATCGCTTCCATTTTTATAAGAGGCCATCATGGCAATGTCGCCACTGGCCAGTTTTCAGTTTGATAATGTGTCCACGCCGCACTGGCATCCGGCCGCGTTTCTACCAGCAATTGCACAACGGCTGCGCCAGCATTGCCTGCAGTGACATACACCACCGGCAGCGTGATATTGGCATCGACATCCAGATGCTGGCTGTATTGCCACTGGCCATTACCGGCATTTGTCCAACCATTGCCAACAACCACAACGCCACCATTGACAGTGAGTGTGTAACGCACTTCGGTAACGGAACCCTGGTTTTCTACATGCACTGATAATGGCAACGCATTATTGGCAGTGCGCGGCAACACCAGCGGCTGCACACGCTGCAAACTCCAGCCCAACATGCGCGCATAAACGTTGCTGCTGTTGTTAGCCAGCGTGGCTTCATCCAGCAGGTCAAAACCGGCAAACACGGTGTGGCCTGTGCCGTAAGCATGATGGATCAACGCTGGCTCCACTTGTGGTTCCGCATCATCACCACAATGGTTATCACCATCATTGTAATCACTGTCGTGGTCATCATGGCTACCACCGTGATCGTCGTGATGATTACCGTTATTACCATGCTGGCCACCTTGGCTTTGATGGCTCGCTGTGACGACAACCTGATGGCTACCGCCGTGATGATCGTTGTCGTGATCACCATGATCATTGCCATCACCGTGTTCACCGCTCACACCTTGCCACACGGCGAGTACATCACCCGCTGCATCATCAATGTCGAGTTTGTGTGCAGGATTGAATGATTCAGCAGGCGCTGTTCCAGTCAACACACCCGCTGACAACAACGCGCCAGTGGCCTGCTGTTCGCGCCCCGTTAAGGTAATACCCACTGCTTTTTCCAGATGGTTATTCCGGCGGTTGAATTGGCCAGACATCAACAAGCCTTCACCGCTTTCAACGGCAGCCGCCAATTTGAGTTGCACAGATTTTGATAGCGTCACGTGGTTGGCAAATAACCCGTACACCATGTATTCACCTGTATCCAACTCGCGCGCAAAATCCGAAGCGTTATGCACGATGGTGTAAGACCAGCCTTGTGATACCAGGAACGGCTCCAGCCACGCTTTTTGTTGGGCAGTGCTCGTACCGTCCAGCGCATCGGTGTAATTTCTTGCATCGAGTAATACCAACAAGCGACCGTGCTGGCCGATGTTGGCAGATACATCCAGTGAAACAGGCGATGCATCCGGCGCTGTCACAGCAAAAGTGGCATAACCCAGCGTGTTGTTATTATCGCTTTCATGCGCTATCAACACACAACTGTAATCACCTGGTGTTAACGCGGTGGTATCGATATTCCTGACACGCGTGCTGGTTTCCGCCGCAGCAAAATGCTGGTTCTGGCTGTTGGTGCTAACAACTACCTGATCTGCTGCACGCACCAGCAATGTTTCAATCGTTGCATCGACGCCCGCTTTTTGTGAGCGGTTTTCTATTTTATCTGTACACGAAACAGGGGAACCCGCTGGTACAGACGCAGCACTCACGGTCACTCCACCACGCAAGTAAGCGAGTGGATCGGCCACCACAATAAAATTGTACTGGCTGCTCGCTAACTGTTGTTGCACCGTGGCATCCCACAAAGTGAGGCTCACGCTGTAAGCGCCGCCCACTGCATCATTGAGTGGCAAGGTATCGGGATAATCCAGCAAACCGTTTGCTGCCATCACAGGCACCACCCATTGTTTGCTGAGCACAATACTGCCTTGCGAATCGGTGACCGCCAGTTTAGCCAACACAGCCGCTTGCGTTGCGTTCACAGCTAGGTTGCGAACACGTGAATGGATTTGTACCGGCGCAAATGGCGTGTACAACAATTTATCGGTGTTCACCTGCGTGGCGTAGCTTGTGTTTAATGCACCACTGCCATCACTGGTTGAAATGGTAAATGCACTCACACTTTCTGCACGCACGTTGCCATCAGCATCAATCAGTTGTGCAAACACCTGATAAGCACCTGCAGTATGGGTGCCGGTATTCCACTGCGAAGCTGTTTGCCCTGTGCTGTTATTGGCAAGCGTAATACCTGTTTGATCAGGTAACCCTTCTATCACCACACCATCTGCTGTGCGTATAACGGATTTGATCACTGCATCATCCAATGGCATACCGGTATTAGCGAATGCATCGGTAATCTGCACCACACTATTTGCCGGATAAGACGAACTATTGGTAGTCACATTCAAGGTCACGCCATTGATGGCTTCTACCGTTGGCACAGCCAATTCACGTGTGATCACATCATCCGTAAAAGAATTATGGAATTGCAGCGATGCACTCTCCGCTACAGGGCGCACTTCACCCGGCAGTAACTCATTGATGTTGGCAGTGAAATTGATCTGGCGACCCGCCCCTGTGACGCCATCCATTTTCCAGTGATACAACATGCCGCCATGCGCCTGAGGAATAGCGCTGTTTGGTTCAATGTTGAAGGCAGACAGCTGCACATCAGACCGCGACTGTAAGTCAACGGTGATATCCAGACCACCCAACCTACCAAGCGCTGTTGGCAAATATGCTAACACCATTCCTGTAGGGCCCAATTTGGATTGCCCGAAATATCCACCGGTTGGCCAGGCACCATCAGGCAGCTGTGATTGCAACAGGTATGTAATGGTTTTTCTAACGACCGGATCATCCACCGATGGATTGAGTGTATCTAAAGCAAAGCCAACCCATGCTGTAGTAGTGGCATCGGATGAGTAATAATCAACCCAACCCCATCCACCATCTGAATGCTGACGACTACGTAATAGTGTATTTAATTGATCTACTGAGCTATCCACTTGCGCCTGCAATGCCGCATCTGTCAGCAATGGGCGGAATGAAGACAACGCAACCATGCTTTGTGCCAACAACATGTTGTTATCTGCCACTGTACTCCTGTGCTGTAACAAGTACCTCACCATGGAAGGCACACTGGCTTTTATATCGTCAATGACACTGTCATTTAGTGGCGCTTTCGATAGTTTTTGTAGTGCCTTGTCCGCCACATTCGTAACAAAAATATCTCCATTGACTCTGGCAATTCCATAATACGCAGATGGATAGAAATAATTATCTGGAAATTGATACTCTGCTAATCGGTCAACCGTACCATCTGGTTTCCCCATAAAAATAGCTGCGCTGCCGTACACCCCACTAAAATATTCCTCATTAGCCGTAAAGTAATAAACATTATCCTGGGAATCATATTCAATACTAATAAGACTAGACAACAAGCCATCAAATATAATCTCTCCATTAGCATTTTCATCAAATGCAACTACGCTACCCAATCCATTTGCAACAACAAGTTTGTTATTTTCCCCGATCGTTAATCCTACGGGTTTTCTTAATAATCCACCTCCAGAGAAGCCACTGGATGTAAAAGTATTATCAGGATTTTTTGACAGCTTAATAATATTAGACCAGTACGAATCCACCACATAAAATACATTATTCCATTTAACAATATCGCTTAATAAATACGTGTTTGCATTAAATATAACTTCAGATGTAGTAGCATCAATCACTCGAATGACAGTATTCTGAGTCGTAGCGTAAACCACGCCATTATCAACCAGAACATCGCGAAAATCCAAGGCCGGCGCACCAGTGTAGATATGAGTTAACTGGTTTGTCTCTGTACTAAATTTGTCGATACCGCCTTTCCTTGCAAGATAAATATCTTTCCCATCCACAAACGTGCCATAGACTGGGTTGTATCCAAATGAAGCGATAGGTTGACTTACTGTCCAGTCGCTCACTTGCCAAACACCCGGCGTGACATTTTGGCGCTTATCATCAACAAGATGCTGCACTGCCGGCGCTATCGCCGCATAAATAGATTCGGAACCATTTCCCTCTAACCACCCCTCTCTTTGCACATCAATTGCAACCGCATCGCCAGCAACCGGATGCGTATATCGAGAAATATTCTCCAATAACTTTACACGCGCTTTATACGTATCAGATTTTTTAGGCCATGCATCTATCGACCACAAACCAAATGCCGATGTCTCAGGCGTACGCATATTAATGTTATTTCGTAAGAAACCCGTGGCTGCAATATCTCCGGCTATAGCGTTATACATTGCGTTTAGATTGCGAGAATCTACCGGGATTTTTCCGATAGACGACGACAAACCGTACAAAGCCTGAGACTGGATATGACACCCCATACACCTGTTACTCTGCTGCCAGTTATAAGCCCCAGAACCCGCATAATTTCCTGCTTTCGTCATGGAAGTTTTTACTTGGTCATACAGTGGATCCGTCGATGTCGCCATACTCAGATCTACACCCTGCAAATTAATATGCGCCTGCGTCGAATGAGAACCTTCCGTAAAAATATGCTGATCAACCGTAAAGTTTCCGTTGGCCACATCCCCGACATAGTAACTGCCTGTTAGCACGCCCGCTGAAGGATCATCTTTCTTTTGCAGCATCAAGCTCATATTGCCAGCTGAACTCGTCACCCAATTACCGAAATCCAGGGACTGCATGCCATTCACAGCTATCTCTGTCACTGACACAGTGGCCGAATGAACAATCCCGCCAGTGGAATTCCTGATAGTTAGTGCATAATCACCTGCAGTTAGTGGCATATTGCCTGAGTTACGAATCAATGTATTCAACGCAACTGGCGTCTGTTGCCCTGCTTGACTCATCGGTGGATTGAAATCAAAACCACCTGATAACTGCTGACTGCCTGCAATAGACAAAGCGTCAACAGCACTGGCAAGAATCACACCATTAGGTAGCGATCTGCTAATGGAACCAGGTTGCACCACGTCAACTCGCACTGAATATCCACCAGCGCTCCACTGTGCAGTATTCCACGGCAGCGACAAGGTTTTGGTTTCATTCGCTGCAAAATCAAGTGTACTGGCAAAAGATTGTGTGCCAGGAATATAAACAGGCAACGTCGCAATTGCCGCACCATTCAAATCAAACACTATTCCACGTATCAATGCTGATTTTTGCTGGCCAGAAATATTGTGTACTACCGCATCAATCAAAACATTCTGGTCGGCATTTACTGCATTATCTGGTGCCTTTACCATCTCTACCGCAAATTGTTGTCCTTGCAATGGTTGCAATATTAGATCGGCACTGTAATGACCGAATGCCTGCACGCGGATCTCACGATCGCTGGTTTGATAATTTGCTGCTGTTGCACGCAACACAAAATTCATCGACGCAATGTTGTCGATGGCATACGAACCGTCCGCAGCGGACAGCGCGCTGCTAGCTGCGCCCGGTACATTGATCACAGCACCAGCAATAGCAGCGCCGGACAAGTCGGTGACTGTGCCACTCACACTGACGGTGGTGTCAGGAGTGGCCGGTGGCGGTGGCGTGACTGCGGCGTACAACGGAATATCGCCCATTTCACCGGAACTGCCTGCCGGAAACGGATAGGAAAATCCGATGCCCTGATAATTCGTTGCACTGACAGTGCCCGCAATAGTGCCGCGAGCCACATTCTCTATGGAGTACTGACCATCTGCCGCTGATACCACGGCATGCCCGGCGGCATTGATGGTAGCGCCAGCCAGACCTACACCAGTAGCGCCATCAATCACACGGCCATGCAGCGTTCCCGGCTGATCATTTTGCACGGTGCCTGTTGGCAGTAACCCAACACGCAACGTGTTTTGCCCTGCCACCAGATTTAACGCACCACTCCATGTGTTATAACCACTAGCAGTGACGTTGCCTTGATAGCTTGCAGAAACAGGCATTGTTAATGCAAATGCACCTTTTGCATCGGTCTGCACAGTGAACGCAGAGTTCGTTGTCACACTGACATTGGCATTCGCAATCGGTTGTGTGGTGGCATCATCCAACACGACACCAGTCAGTAATACAGTATTCGCGCCTGGCGCCATGGGTACGTCGCCCATGCTTTTCTGTTCACCTGACAGCAACACCGTGTCTGTGCTGACAGGGTTATAACCGCTTCGGCTGAAAGCCAGGTTCACGCTGCCGGATTGCACGCCAGCGAGCAAGAAGTGTCCATCAGCGGCTGTGACTACCTGCAAACCGTTTTGCCCGATGACACTTACTGTTACACCAGCCAATGGTTCGCTGCTACCTGAAATCACCACGCGACCACTGATTTGCGCAATACCACCACCCTGGCCTGCCGCGCTATTTTTGAGCAGTGCTTGCAACACTAATGCAGTTGTCCAACTGTCGTGCGCCCAACTGCCTGCTGCATCTTGTCTGGCCAGTAACGCTGGCGCGAGACTTTGTGCTGAGCCACTATCACCAGCATCCACCAGGGCACTCAATACCACGGCGCTGTTGAAAAGATCACCCGCTACAAGGTGTGTTGTCGAATCAATTTCACCAGACAAAAACTGGCGCGCACTGTTGATGGCGGCTGTTACGCCACCGTATTGCGTATGTTGTGTTAGCAGCGATAAAACACGCGCTGTGAGATAAATGGAAACGTCGCCTTGGTAAGCCCAACCGCCTTGGGCAGTGCGCTTCGCCAACAAATAGGAAATAGATTGTTGGATCGGCGTACCACTCCAGCCGCCAGCGGCTTCCAGTGCGGATATTGCCCAGAACGTATCAAACGGTGTGCTCTGGTAACCGGCATCCTGGCCAAAGCCGCCATCAGGATTCTGGCGTGACTTCAATATCAGGGCGATACTCTGGCCTTGAGTCGTTTGGGTAACACCATTCATCAGGGCTTGTGAAAGCGTTTCGGTATCGGTGTAAGGCAATATCGCCAGGAATACTTTGGCAGCATTTTTATCCGCCGTCAGGCTCGCTCCAGCCAAACGTCCCAACATCAGCACTTCACTGGTGGCTTGCGTGGTATTAGCGATATCGGTGTTGGTCTGGAAACTGCCATCCTCCTGCTGCTGGTTGGCCAACCACTCATAGCCATACTGCATATCGGCTTGAGCAAAGGGGGCCAGAATCAGGAACAGGAAACCAAAAAGGAACGAACATCCATAACGCTGCATAACGCAATCTTCCGCATTGTTAATGATTAATAAAATGGGAAGTGCGAGTCCCATCCATGGAATCAGAAAGCCCCGAGTTTACCTCAGATATGAGGACAGACAATGGTATCCATGTAGCCTTATCCTCGAAAGGGCTAAGGCTGACCAGCATCCGAAAATGAGGCGCGCGTCACGTTTTTTGGGGCCGTGGACACAACTCAATGTATTGACATTCCTTAACAGGAAAGAGGCAATCGCTGTATCGCGAAAACGCGCTATTGGCGCAGGCCTTTAGGCAGTTTTATTTTTCCCGTGGAGCGCCGTGAAATCCAGCATGCGCTGCAGCGGACGCATCGCGCGCTCTGCCAACGTCAAATCAACATGAATCTCGTTGTTTGCATTCGGCTGCTGTAACACCTGCTCTAATGCTTGCAAATCATTCATTGCCATCCACGGGCAATTTGCACAACTGCGACACGTGGCACCACTACCCGCCGTAGGAGCAATGATCAACTCTTTGCTATCACCCGCCGCCTGTTGCATTTTGTAGAAAATACCTTGATCCGTAGCGACGATAAACTGCCGCCTATCCATATTTCTTACCGCATTGATCAACTGCGATGTGGAACCGACGACATCGGCAATTTCGATCACCGATGCTGGCGACTCCGGATGCACCAGTATCGCTGCATCAGGATACACCGCCTTCAAATCCAACAAACCGCGCGCCTTGAATTCCTCATGCACGATACAACTGCCATTCCACAGCAACATATCAGCACCGGTTTTTTTCTGCACATAATCACCGAGATGCTTATCCGGCGCCCAAATAATTTTTTCGCCTTGGGCATCAAGATGCTCAACAATATCCACTGCACAACTCGATGTTACTACCCAATCGGCGCGTGCTTTAACAGCAGCAGAAGTATTGGCATACACCACCACGGTGCGATCTGGATGCTCATCACAAAATGCAGTGAAGGCTTCTACCGGGCAACCGATATCCAGGGAACACGTCGCCTCCAATGTCGGCATCAATACGCGCTTGTGCGGCGTGAGAATTTTGGCCGTCTCGCCCATGAATCGCACACCGGCGACGATTAATGTTGTCGCAGAGTGATCGCGCCCAAAACGCGCCATCTCCAAGGAGTCTGCAACACAGCCACCACTCTCTTCCGCCAGCGCCTGCACAATCGGTGCGGTGTAATAATGTGCCACCAATACGGCATTCTGCTCACGCAGCAAACGCAAAATATTGTGTCGACTCTCCGTCACTTGTTCCGGTGTCATGTCAGGCACAACGGGATGATCAAGATAGGCGCGCACCACTTCGCGCTCTACCGAAGCGGCAATGGCCGCTGAGTCCGTGGTGTTCAAACTAATGGTATTCAAATCAATGGTGTTCAAGAAAGCACCGTCAAACAGTAGTTGCTGCAGCTATTTTAGCGGCGGCATCATCCCTGCGATACCACTCCAACAACTGTGCCACAAGCCAGAGCAGCAACACGCCGCCCAGCGCAGACACCATTTGTATCAGCACACCATCACCGGCAATCGCATTCAAGGCATCAGCCATCGGCGACAACATCACGCTGCTGCAAAACACAGGCAATGAATGCTGCCCCATCACCCGTAATGCTCGCGCCCAGCCTTGGTGCAGCCATGTACCTTGCGGAACCCATAAAGCCACAACAACCACCAAGGCCAGAAAATGAAACAGGCGCGCCGCTGCCAGATTGGTCTTACTGATGGGATACAACCATTGCGCAACACCAATGGGCATCCAGCTGTCATGCCATGTCGGCCAGCGCCAAGACAACACCACCACAAAGGCAATCACTAAAAACAGAAGCGCCGATATAAATAAACCACGGCGCAGCACCGGATGCATAGAAATCAACGAACGGGCACAGGTCTCCCGATGCGCCCCCAACACTGCGCCCGTAAAAAACAGGAACTGCCACGTCAAGGGATTAAAAAACCAGACCTTGGCCGGCTGTGCCTGAAAGTTCCAGTCATAACAGGTGGCTGCCAGATACAAGCCGCCGGATAGCGCAAATACGGTTTTGGGATAACGCATCAATGCAGGCAGCGCGACCACCATCATTGCCAATAAAACGATATACAGCGGCAGTGGATCCATCAGTCCCGGGCGAAAACTCAGCAAAGTGCTAGCCACGAGCGCTTGCTTGGGGTTGTCGAGAAAGTACTGCAATCCCGCTTCTTTAACGAAATCCCGCGTCAATACATGGTCATTCACTGTCAGCAACATGGCCATCAGTTGCGTCAGTACGAATACGTGCGCGATATAAAGCACCCAGGCGCGGCGCAGAATATGCATCGATGTAGACAGATAGCTTGTGCGCTGCAGGCGCTTGCCATAGGCGATTGTCGCCGAGAAGCCGGAAAGAAATACAAACAGCTCCGCAGCATCGCTGAAACCGATATTGCGCAAGGTCAGCTCCCCAAACACACTGCCGGGAATGTGGTCCCAAAAGATGAAAATCAGTGCCAAACCGCGAAAGAGGTCGACTCGCAGATCGCGAGATGACGGACGAGAATTCAACATATTTACTTCTGCTTTACGGTCTACTCAGCCAACGGCTGGCATTATGCCTACAATCCTCTCGATAACCTATATCAAAAAACTTTGATATAGGTTGGATGACTGTTAGAATCCCCAACCATTAAAGTCCGAGTTGAAGTTACCTATCATGTCTGACCGCCTCGCCCCCCCCTCTTCCACAGCAAACCCCAGCACCATCGCCCAGCGCTCCGCCCTGCTGCAGCAGGCATTGGCTCAGCGCATTCTTATCCTCGACGGCGCAATGGGCACCATGGTGCAGACCTATGGCTTGCAAGAAGCCGACTACCGTGGCGAGCGTTTCAAGGATCTGCACCACGATGTAAAAGGCAACAATGACCTCTTGGTACTCACCAAGCCGCAAGTGATCCGCGAGATTCACCAGGCCTATCTCGATGCCGGTGCCGACATCATCGAGACCAACACCTTTAATGCCACTCGCGCTTCCATGGCTGACTAC
>CAZZNL010000030.1:4790-11397 GCA_964655625.1 uncultured Pseudomonadales bacterium | reverse complement strand
GCCTCCGGCGGCGTGGGCAATTTGCAGCACTTGGTGGATGGCGTGAAACAGGGCGGTGCCGATGCCGTGCTGGCCGCCAGCATTTTCCACTTCGGCCAACACACCATCCCTGAAGCCAAGCGCTTCATGGCTGAACAGGGTGTGGTAGTGCGGCTGTAAGTATATTTACAGAGATCGCACGAGCTTAATTACGAAACGCAACGTATTGTAAACCTACAGGGGCTTGCCTATATTCTGTGGCCAGACAACATAACCACACCCACGAGGACGCCCCATGAAATTTTCACTCACACTCACCTTTAACCCTGCCGAACACCAAGTGCCTTTGGCCATCGCCGCCGATGAACTCGGCTTTCACTCGGTCAACCTCGGTGATGGCTTGTTTTTCTACGACGAAACCTCCGTCAACTATCCGTACAGCGACAGCGGCGCGCGCTACTGGAATGCCAACACCGCATTTCTCGACCCGTTCTGCACCATCGCTCACATGGGTGCGCTAACCAAAAACATTCGCTTCTTGATCAGCGTGCTGAAGTTGCCCGTGCGCCAACCGATGCTGGTCGCCAAACAAGCGGGCACTGCGGCTTATTTGTGTAACGACCGCATGACGCTGGGCGTTGGACTGTCACCGTGGCCGGAAGATTTTTCTATCAACGGCACCAACTGGGAAGATCGCGGTCCACGCTCTGAAGAAATGATCGAAATTTTGCGCAAAGCATTAACCGGCGAAATGTTTGAGCACAAAGGCAAGTATTACAACTTCCCCAATCTGTCGATCAACCCTGTGCCAAAAACGCCGATGCCGATTGTGATTGGCGGCACAGCCGATGTGGTCTTGAAACGCGCCGCGCGCATTGCTGACGGTTTTGCTTCGCCCAACACCAAAGCGGATCACATTATTGAAATGGCGCAAAAAATTGCGCAGTACCGCAAAGAGTATGGAACCGACAATAAACCGTTTGAATTTATTTCAGTAGCGATGGATGTATTTGATCTCGCCGGCAACCAAAAACTGGCCGACAACGGCGTGACGGAAGCCTGCGTAATGCCTTGGTTTATGTACGGCGGTAAATTCAAATCTGATTTGCAATTCAAAATTGATTGCATGAAACGCTTCAAAGAAGATGTGATGGATAAAATCAAGTAACCGGAGAAAAAAATGAAAACACGCGCAGCAGTGGCATGGGCAGCCAAACAACCCCTCACGATTGAGGAAGTCGATTTACAAGGCCCGCAAGCGGGAGAGGTGATGGTAAAGCTCACTGCCACGGGCGTGTGTCACACCGATGCCTACACGCTGAGTGGCGAAGATTCTGAAGGCGTATTCCCCTGCATCCTCGGTCATGAAGGTGCTGGCGTTGTTGTCGAGGTGGGCGCTGGTGTGAAAAGCGTAGCCGTGGGTGATCACGTGATTCCGCTTTACACACCAGAGTGCGGCCAGTGCAAATTTTGTTTGTCGGGTAAAACCAATTTGTGTCAGGCCATACGCGCCACACAGGGCAAAGGTTTAATGCCCGATGGCACTACACGTTTCAGCAAAAACGGCAAACCCATTTTTCATTACATGGGTACGTCCACGTTTTCTGAATACACCGTGTTGCCAGAAATTGCGGTGGCAAAAATCAACAAAGCCGCTCCCTTGGATAAGGTGTGTTTACTCGGTTGCGGCATCACCACCGGCATCGGCGCGGTATTAAATACTGCCAAAGTAGAGCCAGGCTCAACCGTTGCTGTATTTGGCTTGGGCGGCATTGGTTTATCCGTTATCCAAGGCGCGGTGATGGCGAAAGCAGCGCGCATCATTGCCATCGACATCAATGAAAGCAAATTCGAGATGGCCAAATTGTTGGGTGCGACAGACTTCGTCAACCCAAAAAGTTTTGATCGCCCGATACAAGAAGTGATTGTCGATATGACCGACGGCGGCGTGGATTACTCGTTTGAATGTATCGGCAATGTCAATCTTATGCGCTCGGCTTTGGAGTGCTGCCACAAAGGTTGGGGCGAGTCTGTCATTATCGGCGTGGCCGGCGCCGGACAAGAAATTGCCACACGCCCATTTCAATTGGTGACAGGTCGCGTGTGGCGCGGCAGTGCATTCGGCGGCGTGAAAGGTCGCACACAATTGCCAGAATATGTTGATCGCTATATGAAAGGCGAAATAAAAATTGATGAGATGGTGACTTACACCATGCCACTCGACGACATCAACAAAGCGTTTGATTTAATGCACGAAGGCAAGGCGATCAGATCGGTCATCCTCTACTGATTTCCTTTCTCTACTGATTTCCCTTCTCTCCCGTTTTGCGGGAGAGAACTGGAGTGAGGCTATCAATATGGAAATCATTGAAAGAAATCGCTGTTTTAACGGCGAGCAGCTGCGCATTAAACACCACTCGCAAGCGCTGTCTTGCGACATGATTTTTGCGCTCTACCTACCAGATGCTGTGCCAGGCAAGAAACTGCCGCTGCTGTGGTGGCTGTCTGGACTAACCTGCAACGATCAAAACTTTGTCACCAAAGCGGGTTCGCAACGTATCGCCTCAGAGCTGGGCATCGCCATCATCGCGCCAGATACCAGCCCGCGCGGCGATGATGTACCGGATGATCCCAATAAAGCGTGGGATTTTGGTTTAGGTGCAGGGTTTTATATCAATGCCACACAGCAACCCTGGGCAAAACACTACCGCATGTACGATTACATTCGCAGTGAGCTGCCTGCACTGCTGGCACAAGAATTTCATGATCAGATTGATATGGCACATCAATCTATCAGCGGGCATTCAATGGGCGGGCATGGTGCGTTGACGTTAGCCATTCGCCATCCACAGCAATACAAATCTGTTTCCGCCTTCTCGCCTATCGTCGCACCCATGCAATGCCCGTGGGGCAAGAAAGCGTTCAGTCATTATTTGGGCAGTGACTTGAAAAAATGGGCAGAGCACGATGCTTGTGCATTGATCGCAGCACGCGGCTACGACAAACCCATCTTGATAGAGCAGGGTTTGGCTGACAATTTTTTAGCCGAACAACTACAACCGGAATTGTTTGAAGAAGCCTGCGCAAAAGCGGGTGTGAAACTCACGCTCCATCGCCGCGCCGGTTACGACCACAGCTACTATTTCATCAGCACTTTTTTTGAAAACCATTTGCGCTACCACGCGGGGTATCTGTTATGACAGCACTCAACCATCTGTTTCAACCCACACGTATCGGCTCACTCGAACTAAAAAACCGCATCGTGATGGCACCGATGACGGTCGATTACGCCAACGATGATGAAACGCCGTCTGAACGTCACATCGCCTATTACGCAGAGCGCGCCAAAGGCGGCGTCGGCTTGATTACTATGGAAGTGTGCACCATTGATGCCGAACACCGCTATCAAGCACATTCTCTAGGCTTGTATGCTGATCATCTGATCGAGCCACATAAAAAACTGGTCGATGCCGTCCACGCTCACGGCGCAAAAATTTTTCCGCAAATTTCTCACACCGGCCCGGAATCGTTATCGCCTTTTTATCGCGGCATACCACCGGTTGGCCCCTCTGTTGTGCGCACCCAAACGACACTGCAAGTGTGCAGAGAATTATCACTGGAAGAAATTCCCAAATATGTTGCCATGTACGGCGACGCCTGTTTGCGCGCGCAGAAAGCCGGTTATGACGGCATAGAATTACACGCAGCGCACAGTTACATGCTGCTGGGTTCTTTTCTGTCGCCACTGCGCAATCACCGCACCGATGCTTACAACGGCAGAAAACTGGAAGGCCGCATGAAATTTTTGTTGGAAGTGCTGGCAGATATACGCAGTAAATGCGGACCAGATTTTCCTATCGTGTTGCGCCTTTCCGGTTTTGAACGCGAATCCGGCGGCCGAGAAATCAATGACACGCAACGCATGGCACCCCATCTCGTCGCCGCTGGCGTAAATGCTTTTCACATCAGTGGCGGCGTGGGCGACAACAACATCACACAAATCATTGCCGGCAGCGAATACCGCAGCGGCTACAACGCCGCGATGGCGGCAGCCTTGCGACAAGTGGTAGACGTACCGGTCATGGTGGTTGGGCGCAATGGCAGCCCGCAATTTGCCGAACAATTGCTGCGCGATGAAAAAGCGGATCTGATCGTCATCGGTCGCGCCTTGTTCACCGATCCTGAATTACCCAATAAAGCGCGTGCCGGAAAATTGGCCGAGATTCGCCCCTGCAACAGCTGTGAAGATTGCGTCGACTCCATAGGCAAAGGTGCAGGCTCAGCGTGTGCGATCAACCCGCGCTCCGGTCGAGAAACCGAACTGGTTTTTACACCACCCGCGACCAAGAAAAACATTTTGGTGATCGGCGGCGGCCCTGCCGGTATGGAAGCCGCACGTATCGCGGCGGAACAAGGCCACCGCGTAACGCTGTGTGAAAAATCTTCCCAACTGGGCGGTTTGTTAGCGCTGGCTGCCAACATGCATCGCGATCAGCAAAACTTTCTCGATTATTTGCGCAGTGAAATGCAGCGCCTGCCCATTGATGTGCAACTCAATACCACTGTCACCGCCGATTTTGTCTGCGGACAACAACCGGATGCCGTGATTGTCGCCACCGGCGGCATTATTGCGCCCTCTGCGCTCGCCATCGACAGCAGCGCCAAGGTAATTCAAGGTGATGCGTTACAACAATTACTCGCAGCTAACACGCCACAAAACATACCGGGCAATACCATCGCCGTCGCAGGCTCCGGTTTGTTATCACTCATCATTGCCGAATGGCTGGCGCTGGCTGGCAAAACGGTAAAGCTGATTGCCGAAGACCACCGTCTCGCTACTGAAGTCGGCAAAAAGCGACGCGGCGAGGAATGCAAACGTCTGGATGCTGCCGATGTCATCGTCACCACCGGCGCACGCATTGATCGCATCGCTGCCGACGGTGTGCATATCACGCTGGACGGCCAACAGCGCCTGATCAAGGCCGACAGCGTAGTGATTCCGCCCGCGCCACAAGCAGACAATTCGCTAGTCGATATGCTGCACGGCTGCGGCCCCACTATTCTCGCCATTGGCGACTGCACCGGTCTTGGCCTGCTGAAAAAAGCCATGAGCGATGCGATGAATGCCATCTGGGTGCTCGATAACAGCAACGATTAATCGGCGCGCGGAATTATTGGCGCACCCACCGGTCAGACAGGGACATGCCTGTAGCAGGAGAGCCCCATGGAACTGTCTGACGACGATCGCATCACCTATCGCGCCCCGCGCCGTGCGTCGACCGTGACCGCCCTGCTGATCGCCGCCATCAGCTTTGGTATCGGCTATGCCATTTACGCCTTTTTGCAAAACAGCGCCGAGCAGCCGACGCTCGCCAATGTGCGCCAAGCTATCGGCGAAGTAGTGGCACCCTCGCCTTCGCTGACTGATCTGAGCACCAGCCATAGCACACCTCCCGCTCCCCCGACATTGGCCGCCACTGCGCCAGAAGTTGCCGCCAGCGAACCCGCGCTGGAAACACCGCCGGAAGCGGAACCGCTGCCACCACTAGACAGCTCCGATGAAGGCGTGCGCCAAACGCTCGCCGCACTGAGCGGCTGGCAGGCACAAGCACTGACCCTGCTGGTGAAAGACCAATTTCTGCGCCACTTTGTCACCATGGTCAACAACATTGCCGCTGGCAAAATCGATCATAAAACAGGGCTATTTCTCCCCATCAAAGGCAAGTTTGCGGTGAGTGACAAACAGCCGCTGACCGCCACCGCTGTCAGCCAGGCGCGCTACACGCCTTATGTGGATCTGATCACGGCTCTGGATCCCCAAGCATGCGCCGACCTGTACCGTCGCTACTACCCACTGCTCAACAGCGCCTACAGCGAGCTGGGCGAAAAAGGCAATTTCCACGCCTTGGTGTTGAAAGCCATCCAACAACTGGAAGCGACACCGGAACTCTCGCAAGCGCCGGTGTTGATACCCGCTACAAAAGGCGTGGGTCTGTATCAATACGCACAACCGCAATTAGAAGCACTGCCCGCCGTGCAGAAACAATTGCTGCGCAGCGGCTGGGAAAACGTCTCGCGCCTGAAAGTCTGGCTGCGTCAATTGAAAGCAGCCCTGCTGGCGCCTCCTGCTGAAACCGCACAATAGCCGCATGATGAAACCCGAGCACGCTTCAAGATAAATTGAATTTTTTGCGATCCTGATGAACACTGAACAGACTGAATTTCTAACTGGTTATTGCAGAGGTGCGGATGAAGCCTTGGCGGAGACGGGAAGAAATACCATCATGAACTCGGTCAACCTGGAATTGTTGAAGACTTTTTCTCGCAAGTACATCTGGTGGAAAACACCAGATGAAGCAGTGGCCATGCCTGAACGTGTGATTGCTCAAGTCATGAACATCGGAGACTACGCCGACGTTCAAATTCTTGCCTCACAAGTTGGTGATGAGGCGCTTCGCGAAGTCTTAACGCATGCAGAAGCAGGTCAATTCAATGAGCGTTCTTGGACGTATTGGCACTACCGCCTTGGTCTGTCGAATGTGGATCATGTTCCCGCTTTGCCCGTACGAAAGTTTGTATGATCGCTCAGTTCAAGCCTTGCATGGATATATTGCCTCCCGCCCAGAAG
>CAZZNL010000030.1:2249-4780 GCA_964655625.1 uncultured Pseudomonadales bacterium | reverse complement strand
AGTACCTGTGGCCGGAACTAAGAAATGCCCCGAACCTTGGGTTTACTCTGTATGGTGGCACCGCAATCGCACTTCGATTGGGGCATCGTGATTCCATCGATTTCGATTTCTTTTCAGAAAAATCGCTTGATCGGGATGCTCTCAAAAGAGCTTTCCCGTTCATAACGCAATCCACAACACTTCAGGACCAAGACAACACTTGGGTGGTACTTGTTCCCTATGGGAATTCAGACCGAGAGCACGTCAAAGTTTCGTTTTTTGGATCCATTGATTTCGGACGAGTAGGAGAACCAGACTTTACCGATGACGGCGTTTTGCAAGTGGCTTCCCTGGATGATCTGATGGCAACAAAGGTCAAAGTAGTGCTCCAGCGTGCGGAAGCCAAGGACTATCGCGATATTTCTGCGATGGTTAATGCAGGGGTGAGCCTGTCACGTGGGCTCGCTGCTGCTCGCCAGTTATTTGGCTCAAATTTTCAACCTAGCGAAAGCCTAAAAGCACTGGTCTATTTCAACGATGGTGACTTGAAAACATTGACTGCCGTCGAAAAAAGAACCTTGGTCGATGCAGTCAAAGCCGTGCGCGATCTTCCTGACATAGCGCTACGCTCGAAGTCTTTGAGTAGCTCAAGTTAGGCTGCTCATATCATCCATCACCTACTCTTAACACCTTTTTAACGCCACCGCCGCTACAGTGCGCGCCCACCTGTTCCTTGGCTCGGCACGTACATGCTTCCTCCTTCGCTTGGTATCTATCTATTTTTTGCCTGGTTCTCAATCGCACCACAACTGCTGTTTTATGCCAGCGATGTAACCGGCTGGGCTGGCCCGCGCGATGCCATTCTTTACAGCATCACCTGGCTGCTCTTGCCCGCCCTGCTGCCTCGCCGCTGGTGGCCGATCGGTTTCTGGCTGGCCGCCATCGTGATGGGGGTTTGCGCACTGACAAAACTGGGCAACTACATGATGTTCCAGCAAGAATTGTCACAAAGCGTTTTCGTTGCCATTTTTGAAAGCAACCCACAGGAAACCAGTGAATTTCTCCACCAGTTTTTTCGCTGGTGGATGCTGCCTGTGGGTGTGCTGTTTTGTCTGCCGATGTGGTGGTTTTACCGCAGCAGCATGGCAGCGACACCCACAGGATGCACTCGCGCTATTTACGCCACGGTTGCGTTACTATTTCTGATGCAGCCGCTATTTTTTTATAGCGACACTGCAGAAAGAAAAGATCGCTTTGAAAAACATTTCGCCACCATAGAACCCTGGAGCATCTTGCAAAACTTTTTGAGCTACCAGAGCAATCTGCGCGAATCAGAAAATCTGGAAGCGAATATGAAAGCGGCAGCCGATCATGCCGTGATTTCCCATACCGATAACAATGCCGATCAAACCTATGTACTCGTTATTGGCGAATCCACATCGCGGCGGCGCCTGTCGCTCTATGGCTATCCGCGCCAGACCAACCCGCGCTTAGAAGAAATTCGCAACGAGCTGCTGGTTTACGACAATGTAATTTCACGCATTCCCTACACAATTGAATCTCTGTCGTCGACTTTGACGTTTACCGATCCGGAAACGTTTTATAAAGCCTACAACAGCATGAACGTATTGACCCTGATGAAAAAAGCTGGGTTCAAAACCTTCTGGATCACCAACCAACAAACACTCACTCAGCGCAATACCATGCTGACGGCCTTCGCACGTCTGTGTGATGAATCAATATTTTTGAACCATAACCGTCGCCAAAACTCCAACAGCTATGACGAGGTGGTTGTAGCGCCTTTTGCTAAAGCGCTGAACGACCCTGCGCCGCGCAAACTGATCGTAGTGCATCTGCTCGGTACGCACTTTTCCTATGAATATCGCTACCCAAAATCTTTTTCTGTATTTGATGCGCAAACGCCGCCAACTGGCATGGCAAAAACAGAAGAAGAGCGCACCTTATCCAATCAATACGACAACGCCATCCGTTACAACGACCACGTCGTGCGCGAGCTGATCGACACTTATCGCGCCAAAGATCCTTACGGATTTTTACTCTATTTCGCCGACCACGGTGAAGAAGTGTTTGATGTTCGCAACTTCAATGGCCGCAACATGAGCAAGCCGACTGTAAACATGTACGAAGTGCCGTTCATGTTATGGCCTGCTCCACGTTGGGCTGCACACCAGAACATGCAAACGCTGTCTGCAACAACACATCGCCCCAGCAGCCTCAGCGCACTGATGCACGACTGGTGCACACTGACAGGCATTCAATTTCAACAGTGCAACAGCAAACACAGCATATTCAGCCCAGATTTTGTCGCGCAGCAACGCTGGGTGGGAGTCGGTGATAGCCGACGCTCCTACGATCAACTGGTGCAACAAGACAATCAAATCGCGCTGCAAGAAAAACAAACGCCTGCGCAACAACAGCAGTGAGATAACCGTGAGTATGTCAGCGATAGCCGTCTTCACTGACGGCGGCTGACGGTTGATAATCTTTATCGACATACAGAAAAGACATCATGTGCCGACGATTGCCGCAAT
>CAZZNL010000030.1:0-2149 GCA_964655625.1 uncultured Pseudomonadales bacterium | reverse complement strand
TGATAATCTTTATCGACATACAGAAAAGACATCATGTGCCGACGATTGCCGCAATACGGTACAGCGTGCCAAGCGCGCGCATCAAACACCACCACATCACCCGGCACTGTGGAAATTTCTGCACAGGGAATGTCCGTGATCGATAGACCCAAATTTTCCTCAGGCGTTTTGATCATTTTTTTCAGTGTTTTCGCAAAACGATCGGTGTGGTGATGGCTGCCTGGGATAATACGAAAGGCATCTTCACCGGCGCGCATGGCATCGAGATACACAATTACTTTGGCGTTGCGACAATTGTATGGCAGACCGGTAATATCGGTATGCCAGCGCGTGCCACAATCGTAAATATTGCCGTCACTGCCCAACAACTGAAACGGCTCACCCAACAAACTACCACCAATGTCAGAAAACACGGCGCTGTGAGCTAACGCATTCAGCAGATGGCTTTTCTCTGTAATCATCGGCATGATTTGTCTGGGGCGATTGTGATGCACCACATGATCCCAAGGCAAAATATGTTCTGCAGACTCTGTAAACACACGATCAAATTCTGTGCGCAACGCACTTATCCTTTCCGCCAGCAAACCGGGAAATACCAAATAACCCAAGAGCTCAAATTGATTTTTTTGTTGCTGCGTCAGCACCGTCACTCACCTAATTTTTCCCAAGCCGTCACTGCATCTGTCTCAGGCTGCCACTGCCAAAACTGACAGTTTTCCGCTTCAGTGTTATCAGTCTCGCACAGCGGCACAACATGCGCCAACGCCAAATGATGATCGCCGTCAAAATGCTGTTGTCGAAATTGCCAATGACCCTGCGGCAAGCCAAAGGCGGCTTGCGGTTCCCCGTGCGCATCCCATGCAAACGGGATGCGATCCAAATGCGTGCCGGCAATGGTGCCACCGATCGCCTTGATAAACGCTTCCTTCAATGTCCACAGGCGATAAAACAGGCGCTGCCGCTTTGCCGCATCGCTTTCTGTCTGCAACAGCACCTGTTCATCGGCATGAAAATAATGCGCGGCAATGGCATCGACCCGATTGCGGCGATTTTCGCATTCCACATCAATACCCAATGCGCCGTGAGTAGCCACAGCACAAGCCAACCAGCGCGGCCCATGGCTGAGATTAAACGCAGGCGCATGGTTCATATTTTGTAATTGCGGTTTCCCTGCCGCTGTGTGAGCAAACTGCAATTGGGTGGGCGCGCATTGCAGTGTGTGTGCCAAACAGCGCCGCAACAGGGCGCGACCAGCCAACCACTCAATGCGCCTTCTCTCATGTGTGATGCCGTCTGCATGCATGCGCTCTGCGGTCGTCACGCTATACAACAGATTATCGGGCAGTCGCGCAGGGCGCGGCAGCAGCCAAACGTGCAACACTACAACCAACCGGCTTTGACAAAACGGCGATACAAATACGCGCAAGTACTCGCCATGACACCCAGCGCGGCAACGTAGCCATAACGCCATTGCAACTCAGGCATAAATTCAAAATTCATCCCCCAAATACCCGCGATAGCAGTAGGCACCGCCAAAATAGCGGCATAGGCTGCCAGTTTTTTCATCACTTCACTCTGCTCCACCGAAGCGATCATGATGTTGGCTTCCAGCGCGGAGGACAGCATATCGCGCAAGGAGCTGATCACACCGTCGATACGAATGACATGGTCGTGCACATCGCGAAAATAGGGGCGCATATCATCGTCGATCATGCCCGATTCAAAACGCATCAAGCGATTACAAATCTCAATCAACGGCGAAGACATGCTGTGCATTTTGCGCAAATGGCGGCGCAACTCGTACACGCGCTGCACCATACCGCGATCAACATGGCTACCCAACACCCCCGCTTCAATCGCATCAGCTTCATCTTCCATTTCATCAATAACAGGCATGTAGTTATCGACGATAAAATCGATCAATGAATAAACAACAAAATCAGAACCCTTGGCCATCAACGCCGGTACGCGCTCACATTTAGCGCGCAATTCGCGATAGGAATAAGAAGAACCGTGCCTCACGGCCACCACATAATTGCGCCCGGCAAAAATATGCGTCTCGCCAAACTCTACACTGCCGTTGCGACGCTGCGCTGTGTGCAACACCAAAAACAGAGAGTCGTCATAAAACTCTAACTTGGGACGCTGA
>CAZZNL010000029.1:0-12074 GCA_964655625.1 uncultured Pseudomonadales bacterium | reverse complement strand
GTACGCAGGCGGAGGATTTTTTTGCGCAGGCGCATCAACTGACGCAGGCTGTTTTTGATGAGATTGCCGCCAAACAGTCCGAGCTGGATGCCTGTTATGCGCGTTGGAGTGAATTAGAGGGCGGTTGAGTTTGCGCCAATAAATTACTGTGCCGCCATCAAGCGCTGTTTTTCGCGCTGCCAGTCTTTTTCCTTTTGCACTTCGCGTTTGTCGTGTTCAGCCTTGCCTTTGGCCAAGGCGATTTCACATTTCACCAAGTGCTTTTTCCAATACATGGCAGTGCAGACGCAGGTGTAACCTTTTTGCTGTACGGCAGCAAAAATATCCGCGAGTTCACGATCTTTTAACAGCAGTTTGCGCGTGCGCGCCGGATCGGTGACAAAGTGTGTGGACACGCTTTGCAGCGGCGAAATATGCGCGCCGAGTAAAAAGGCTTCGCCATCTTTCAGTAGCACGTAGGAGTCGACCAGCTGGCACTTGCCGGCGCGCAGGCTTTTGACCTCCCAGCCTTGCAGGCAGATACCAGCCTCGTAGCGATCCTGAATAAAGTAATCGTGACGAGCTTTTTTGTTCAGCGCGATGGTGCCGCCGTTGTCTTTGCTATTAGCTTTTTTCATGGGCGCATTATAGGCACAGGGCGCGGGTGTTAGAATGATGCTGACTTCATTAAACATGGGTTGTTGCCAGAAAAATGCCTGTTACTCGCATCGCCAAATCCGCGCTGTTGCCGTATTCCGCTGAACAGTTGTTTGATCTGGTCAACGATATCGCCGCCTACCCGCAATACATGGAGGGCTGTGTCGGCGCTGAGATTTTGAGCGCCAGTGCCGATGTGGTTGAGGCGAGATTGATGCTCAGCCGCGCCGGCATTAGTCAAACTTTTGCAACCCGCAATCGCTTGCACAGACCGCAACGTATCGAGATGGAGTTGCTGGAAGGTGCATTCTCCGCACTAACGGGCTGTTGGCAATTTCAGGCCTTGGCGGCGGATGCCTGCAAGGTGTCGCTGGATTTGCGTTTCGAACTCGATAGCCGTTTGGCCAATGCCGCTGCGGGGCGTTTGTTTGAAAGTGTGGCGACCAATCTGGTGGACGCGTTGTGTCGGCGTGCCCACGCGCAACTGGGTGCCGGTGCGTGAGTGCAGATGTGCCGAGTGTTGAGGTGCCGAGTGCTGAGGTGCTGAGCGTGGAAGTGGCGTGCGCACTGCCGGAGCAGCAGAGGGTGGCGGCGCTCACGGTGCCTGTGGGGTGCACGGCTAGAGAAGCGGTGAGGCTTGCGGGTTTGGTGCAGGCGTTTCCATCGCTGGATCTGGACAGTCTGGTGCTGGGCTTATTTGGCCAGCGCATTGAAGACGACCATGTGCTGGCAGACGGTGATCGTGTCGAGTTGTATCGGCCGCTATTGCTGGACCCAAAAGAGGCGCGTCGCCAACGGGCGGCAAAACTGCGGAAGCGCTAGCGCTATGTCAGATCAAGGCGCGAGATCGTCTTCCGCGCTGTTGGCATCATCGTCCGGCGTGGCGGACTGTTCGGGGCGGAAGTTGCCCTGCAGATTGCTCAAACGGCCGTCAGTGAAATACAGCGTCAAGCGTTCACGCGCGTACTCGTTTTTGCCGTTCTTGAAAGAATAGAAGTAATCCCAGCGGTCGTCTTCAAAACTGTCCATCAACAGTGGCGTACCCATGATGTAACGCACCTGGCGCTTGTCCATGCCGGGCTTGAGCTGGTTGACCATGCTCTGGGTGACAATGTTTCCCTGCTGCACATCCAGGCGGTAAACACCGGGAAAAGAGCACGCAGTAACTGCCAAAGCCAGTATGCACGGCAACAGATAAGACAGCGTACGACGACGAATCAAAGCGGGCATGGGTGGCAGGGTTCCACTGGTTACAGCGAGCGGCGATAATACCCGATAGTCGGAAGCGCTAGAAGGGGCGGGATATGGCAGGGGAAAATCAGGAATTGCGCCGTGCGGGGCTCAAAGTCACAGGGCCGCGCATCAAGATTTTGCAGATGCTGGAGCACAATGCACAACGCCATCTCAGCGCCGAAGATGTCTATCGCAATCTGTTAGAAAGCGGTGAAGATGTCGGCTTGGCGACGGTCTACCGCGTGCTGACGCAGTTTGAGTCGGCGGGCTTGGTGATCCGCCACAACTTTGACGGCGGCTACGCGGTGTTTGAATTGAGCCGCGACAACGAGCACCACGACCACATGGTATGCACGGAAACTGGCAAAGTGGTCGAGTTTCACAACGATGAGATTGAGCGCTTGCAGAAAGAGGTGGCCGAACAGCACGGCTTTGAGCTGGTGGGTCACAGCTTGGTGCTGTACGTCAAACCCAAGGCCTGATGCGCGTTAGCGTTTCAGGACGAAACGCGACACAGGATGAAGCGTGACAACAGAAACGTGATGGGCATGGTCAGCACGATCACTGCCAAGGGTGCCAGTTGCACCGGAAAGTGAATGCGATCGACCAATACGTGCATCAATACCAGACCCACGCCGTACTGCACCACGTACACAGAGGGATACTGCAAAAACGCCCGCCAGCTCATCGGCACGCGGAACACCCAGCGTGAGTTTAAATAGTAGGTAAACATCACCCCGAAAATATAAGCGACGGTGTAGGCCAACTTGTCTGCACTCAACATCACATGTCCGCTCCAGGGCGCAGTTGCCGCTGGAATCGCGTTCAGCCAGTACAACAGTGCCAGATAGACCACCCACGATGCGCCGGTATTGATGCTGCCTGTGATCAGAAAGCGCAGGAATTCGTGCTGCAAAAGCCAAGTGGCCAGTCTGGCGGCGGCGCTGGTGGAGGCGGGGGTCGAAGAAGGGTTCTGCATGGTCTGCTCGGGGTCACAGCGGAAGGTCAGGGCAGCGCAGAGCTTAACGGGTAATGACGGCGGCTGACAGTGTTCCGGTCTACTGCCATAATCGCCGCTTGCTTGAATGGGCTGAGAGAGGACAGTGACAGCGTGAATATTCTGGTGACAGGTGGTGCAGGATTTATTGGTTCAGCGGTGGTGCGTCACATCATCAATAACACACAGGACACGGTGATCAATGTCGACAAGCTGACGTACGCCGGCAACCTGGAATCGCTGGCGGGTGTTTGTGAGTCGCCGCGCTATCACTTTCGGCAGATCGATATTTGTGATCGCGCCGCAATGGATGCTGTATTGGCTGAATTTGCGCCGGAGATCGTGATGCACTTGGCGGCTGAGTCACATGTCGATCGTTCGATTGATGGCCCTGCCGCTTTTATCGAAACCAATATCGTCGGCACTTACACCTTGTTGGAAGCGTCGCGGCAGTATTGGCTGGCTTTGCCTGCAGAAAAGAAATCCCGTTTTCGCTTCCATCATATTTCAACCGATGAAGTGTACGGCGCATTGGGGCCTAGCGGCCTGTTCACGGAAGAGACAGCGTATTCGCCCAACTCGCCGTATTCTGCGAGCAAAGCGTCGTCTGATCATTTGGTGCGCGCCTGGCATGAAACTTACGGCCTGCCCACGGTGGTCACCAATTGTTCAAACAATTACGGCCCGTATCATTTTCCTGAAAAACTGATTCCGCTGATGATTTTGAATGCGCTGTCGGGCAAGCCGCTGCCGATATACGGCAAAGGCGATCAGATTCGCGATTGGCTGTATGTCGATGATCATGCGCGCGCTTTGTACAAAGTGGCAAAGGAGGGCGCAATTGCGGAAACCTATAACATCGGTGGCCACAATGAAAAACAAAATATCGACGTGGTGCACACCATCTGCGATTTGCTGGAAGAAATGCGCCCTGAAAAACCGGCAGGTGTAAAAAATTATCGCGATTTGATTACACATGTAGCCGATCGCCCCGGTCACGATGTGCGCTACGCCATCGATGCCAGCAAAATTCAGCGCGAGCTGGGCTGGACGCCAGAAGAAACATTCGAGAGCGGCATCCGCAAAACCGTGCGCTGGTATCTCGACAACCAGGCTTGGTGGCAGCGCGTGTTAGATGGCAGTTATCAAATGCAGCGTTTAGGTCTCGGCGCATAAGTTTGCAGCAAGTTTTTTTAGCGGAGAAAAAGATATGAAAGGCATCATTCTTGCGGGCGGTTCTGGTACGCGCTTGCATCCGGTCACGTTGGCTATTTCTAAACAGTTGTTGCCGATTTATGACAAACCGATGATTTATTACCCGCTGACGACGCTGATGTTGGCGGGCATACGCGACATCCTGATTATTTCAACACCGCAAGATACGCCGCGCTTTATGGAGTTGCTGGGCGATGGTGCGCGTTGGGGTATTTCACTCAGCTATGCTGTGCAGCTCAGCCCCGATGGTTTGGCGCAGGCATTTTTGATCGGCAAAGAGTTTATCGGCAACGACGCTTGTGCCTTGGTGTTGGGTGATAACTTGTTTTTCGGCGAGCATTTTTCTCGCAATTTGAAACAAGCGGCTGCGCAGCGCGAAGGTGCCACTGTTTTTGCTTATCAAGTCAAAGATCCAGAGCGTTTCGGTGTGGTGGAGTTTGATAAAGAGGGCAAGGCTATCAGTCTGGAAGAAAAGCCGACGAAACCCAAATCGCGCTATGCCGTTACCGGTTTGTATTTCTATGACAATCAAGTGGTCAAGCACGCGGAATCGATCAAGCCGTCTGCGCGTGGCGAGTTGGAAATTACCGATCTCAATAATATTTATTTAAACAGTGGGCAGTTGCGCGTAGAAATTATGGGGCGCGGTACCGCTTGGCTCGACACCGGCACGCACGATTCGCTGCTGGAAGCTTCGCAGTTTGTGCAAACCATAGAACACCGCCAGGGTTTGAAAATGGCCAGCCCCGAAGAAGTGGCATGGCGTCAGCAGTGGATCAGTGATGCACAGTTGCACGCGTTGGCAGAGCCGCTGAAGAAAAGTGGTTACGGTGAGTATTTGCTGGACTTATTGAGAACTGATTGATGATTAAAGTCATTGAAACTATTTTGCCCGGCGTGTTGATTCTGGAGCCAAAAGTTCACGGCGACAGTCGCGGTTTTTTTCAGGAAACCTGGCGTGCAGACAGCTACAACAGCATTGGTATTCCTGCGTTTGTGCAAGACAATCATTCGCGCTCCTCGCGAGGTGTGTTGCGCGGCTTGCATGCACAGCGTTTGCGGCCGCAGGGAAAATTGGTACGGGTGTCACACGGGGCGGTTTTTGATGTGGCAGTGGATATCAATCCGGCATCGCCCACATTCGGCAAACACGTGGCGGTGGAGTTGAGCGACAGCAATCACAAGCAGTTCTATATTCCGCCGGGCTACGCTCATGGTTTTGTGGTGCTCTCTGAGACGGCAGACTTTCTGTATAAATGCACTGAGTATTACCAGCCCGGCGATGAAATTGGCGTGTTGTGGAATGATCCGGCGCTGGGTATTGAATGGCCGATAGCGCAGCCGCTGCTGTCGGAAAAAGACCAGCGGTTGCCGACCTTGCAACAATTGGCAGAGCAACTTGCGCAACAGCGCGTTGATCGCCCCGTTTACGAAACGCGCTTGGAAGATTTGGCCGAGCAGCAGCGGGATTCTCTGTGAGTTTACGCATACTGGTTGCAGGCGGTGAAGGGCAGCTCGGCCGCGAGTTTGCAGCGCTGGCTGTCGATGGTATAGCAGCGGATAACATGGAAATTGTGTGCTGTGCGCGCAGAGAATTGGACATCACTGACCCTGCCAGTATTGCGGTTGCATTTGCCCAGCATCAACCGCAAGCCGTTATCAATGCGGCGGCGTACACTGCGGTTGATCGCGCAGAAACTGAAAGTGAGCAGGCGTATTTGATCAATGCTGATGGCGCTGGGCATTTGGCGCGCGCAGCGGCGCAGCACCAGATACCGCTGCTGCATGTGTCGACGGATTATGTATTTTCTGGCGACAGACCCATTGGCGAACAGTGGCAAGAATCGGATGCGTGTGCGCCGCAGTCTGTATATGGCGCGAGTAAACTTGCCGGCGAACAACAAGTGTTAGCTAGCGGCGCAAATGCGTTGATTCTGCGCACCAGTTGGGTGTTCGGTCGCTACGGCAATAACTTTCCCAAAACCATGTTGCGTTTAGCGCGGGAGCGCGACGAATTGCGTGTTGTCGGTGATCAATACGGTTGTCCAACTCACGCCGGTGATATTGCAAAAACATTGCTTATGGCAGCGCGCGCAATGATTGATAACACACTCGCAGGTGGTGTGTATCACTACAGCGGCGCACAGGCGTGCACCTGGCATGACTTCGCTACACACATCATCGAGCGCGCACACGCGCTGGGCAAATTGGAAAAGAAACCGCGCATCATCGCTATCGCCACACACGAATATCCCGTGGCAGCAAAACGCCCGATGAATTCCGTGCTTGATAACAGCAAACTGCAACAAGCGTTGGGAATCAAAAGCACACCGTGGCAGCAAGGGTTGGATGTGTTGTTACAGAGCGTGTAGTGAAGTATTGGCTCGCTGCTACTGTCTTGATCGTTTAATATTTACTTGACAGCAATCCTGTTGAGTGGGCTAGAATTGCGCGCCGCCATGAATGGGCGGTGTATTAGGATGATTCACCAACAAAAGGAATTGTGTCATGAAGAAAAATATTCTTTTTTCTGCGTTGCTGCTGCTTGTTACATTCTGCGCACCTGCAAACGCCTACTATCTCGAACACGCTGTTGCTGGAACACTTACGCTGGAAGTGACAGGTGCCTGTGCAATTCCTAAAGTGCGTGACAATTGTGGTTTTTCAAATAATTCTTGATGTAACTGGCGATGAATAAGCTTTTGCTTTTTGAATGGAAATTGCCAGAAAGAAGTAATGATCCCATTTGCCCTCCTCGGGTCATATTACGAGAGTTTTCTACTTTTGATGCCGGTGGTTTTTAGGGGGGATTACCTTAGCTTTTGACTTGTCTATTTCGTTAGAGTTTTGGCAATTCAAATTACAAATCACTGAATCAGGTCAGAATGCAATTATCAATAAAACCAACAGAAGAAAAGAGATCAAGATTCCGACTATAGATCTAAATTCTTTTTTTTTACGCGGCGTCCACTGTGGCTTCCGAGCCAATGAATCAGTGTCCTCACTTGCAAAGCTTCGGAGTTTTGGATATTTCTCCACGGCCAAAATCATGTTTTTTATGTTCGTAGACGAATCAGACTGAAGCCGCCTTATCATTGCTTCAATTCGGCCTTCTATCTCATTTTTTTTATCTATTGAGAGTGGCAAACTTAGTGGCGCTTCTGGCGGAAATGTCAACGATTCTCCCTCACCCAACAACTGAAGGATTGTTAAAACAACAGTTCTACCGGACTTATCGCTTCCCCCACGAATTGAGAAAGAAAGAATGCTTCTCTTAGAATTCAGGCGTGCGTATTGTGCATATACAAAATCTTGTTCGACATTAGCTCGTAGCAATGATTCCGGGATTCCAAGCACAAAGGAACCTGGCAGCTCTCTCAGCGGAATATCTTTGCAAATACTAACAGGCACTGGCAATGACATATCCTCGCCCCATGCTTTTATCTCACCAGATTGATAAAAGTCGGGAAGAAGCAACAAATACTTCATCCCGGATGCTCCTGACTGTAGATGTTTGCCAAAACCCCATCGAACAGGCAATTAAACAAATCTCGGTCCACCATGCAAATTGGAGAGACGCCACGTAGAGTCGTGGCATTTCGATCAAGAATTGATTTTGCTCTGCTCTCCATCTCTACGATGTATCTATTGAGTTCGTTCTCAATAAATTCTCGGCGATTATCAACAAGCGATGGAATTTCTAATACTCTGTCGATTTTGTTCAATAGCAGATACACCTTACAACCCTGCTTAAACTTGCTTAGATTGGCTCCAAGCCATTTAAGGTCATCCCCAATGCGTGAGTGATATGTGTCATGGTGATCAGGATTGTTCAAGCGTTCCATATCCACCAAATAAAAAATGAAATCTGCATTGTTACAAGCTTCAGACCAAAATCGGATTCGCTCATCAACCTCCCCACCCACATTTACTGATCGCTTACATCTAAGCTCAATGGTTCCAAGACCTTGAATATTACGCTTTACCGTAAACGAATGTACTTTTTCAACCCCTCTGGTCTGGATATGCTCTTTAGGTGGATCTTTTTCAAGCAAACAATCGTAAAAACTATTCTTTCCAGAAGCAGTAGCACCTACGATTGCAATTGTCTTTCCGTTCCACCACTTCACAAAGTCTTTGATTGCCCCAGGAACCTGCTTTGCCTGATCTACTCCACACTTTCCGAAATTTACCAACAGATCAAAAGCAGGCTTTGCAATTGCTGTGACCAAAGCCAAAATAAGTTTTTCTTTTAAGGGTATATCCTCTTTCATACTACGGTTCCTCTTAGGCAATGCCGATGCAACGCTCACCTACCTGTGCCTTAATCAGGCAGTGTTCTTACCCACAAATCGTCATAATCTTTAATATGGTTCCTGCCGCCCGGTTCCGTCACAGTCATTACAAAAGACTTTTTGACTTCCACCACAAGCAGGGCATTCCTCAGGACATGGCCCGCCATACTCCATTGGGCAATCCGCTTCCCCACTGCCATTACAGTTGCCACACTCTTCCTTGTCATCATCATTATCAGATGTATCAAGTTCATCATCTATATCGTTATATTTCATGAGTTATCTCCATAGAACGTCAAGCCAACGAATGTATGAACTCCCTCTACCCTCTACGGCATCGATGCGCCACAGTAGGAGGTGCTTAAACGCTCCAGATGAGAGAGATGAGACCGTATGAACATTACTACAATCGGTATCGACTTGGCAAAGAACACGTTTTCGGTTTGTGGTTGTAATGCCCACGGCAAGGTGCTGTTCCGCAAATCCCTGCGCCGTCTGCGAGGTTTACTGTCAGAATTTGGCATCATGATGCCGCTATCGCTTTGGCCGATGAATATCAATCCGCATGGATGCAAATTGCAGTGGCGGCGTGATTAGGGTTTACTGCGCCGATGTATTATTCGCGCAATCCAATAGGAGACCTTCGTGACACTCTCAGGCATTTATTTACTCGTTAAAGCGGCGCACATCGGTTTGGTGATGTTGAGCGGCAGTTTGTTTTTGGCGAGAGGTTTGGGGGTGTTGATGGGGTCGCGGCTGCCGATGGTAAAACCCATCCGTATTGCCAGCATGATGATCGACACGGCGCTGCTGGTGGCCGCTATCCTGCTGTTGTTCATCCTGCATTTGAATCCCTTTGTGGTGCATTGGCTACAAGCCAAGTTGGTGATGGTCATCCTGTACATCTTTTTTGGTGTTGCGACGTTTCGCTTGGCAAGGAAACAGTCCAGCAAGGTGGCGGCGTATGTGGCTGCGCTGTTGTGCTATGTCATCGCTTTTTCCATCGCCAGAGCGCATGATCCTGCAGGCATGTTGCGGTTCTTGCTGTAACTGTCGTGATAAAAAAACCGCGCCATCTGAAAAAAGAGAGCGCGGTTTTTTTATGATTGCGTATTAAAGGCGCAATCTATTAGCGGCGTGTGTCTGCCGTGTCTGTGCTGATGTTGAAAGTGCCGAGTACCACTTGCAGCGCAACCGCCACCGTACCGACGATAAAGACAACATCGCCAACAGTGCGTACCCAGCGCAAGGTGTGCAGAATCGGTTGTTGCATAAAGGCTTCACTGCGTGCGTACCACAGGCCTTCACTGACGCTGGCCATAAACTGGATAAAGCCCACGGGCAGCAAGCTGGTGAAAATCATCAGAATCAAACCGATGTTCATGGCCCAGAAACCTGTTTTCATCAGTTTGTCACTGAAAACAAACTGTGGGCGCACGTAACGCAATACCAACAGCGTGAAACCCAGCGCCAGGAAACCGTAAACGCCAAACAGGGCAGAGTGTGCGTGCACCGGTGTGGTGTTCAAACCCTGAACGTAATAGAGAGAAATCGGTGGATTGATCATGAAGCCAAATACGCCAGCGCCCAGCATGTTCCAGAACGCTACTGCAACAAAGCAATAGAGTGGCCATTTCAGATTTTCCATCCAAGGCGCGCGGTTACGCAGGCGCCAGTTTTCCCAGGCTTCGTGCCCCAACACAATTAGCGGTACCACCTCCAGTGCACTGAATGCCGCACCGACCGCCATCACAGGTGTGGTTGTGCCGGCAAAGTAGAGGTGGTGAAACGTGCCGGGAATACCGCCGAGCAAAAATAGCGAAGCCGATGCGAGGCTGGCGCTGGTTGCCATGTTGCGTGACACCAGACCCAAGTTGGCAAAAATAAAGGCCAGTGCGGTAGTGGCAAACACTTCAAAAAAACCCTCCACCCACAGGTGCACTACCCACCAGCGCCAGTATTCCATCACAGAAAGGCTGGTGTGTTCGCCGTAAAACAAGCCGGCGCCATAGAACAGACCGATAGCACCTATGGAGGCTGTCAGCAGCGCCAACAGGTTTTTGTCTTCAGCATTCCTGGCAAACAGTGCGGGCAATACGCCGCGCAGCATCAACACCAGCCACAGCAAGATGCCCACCCATTTCAGAATTTGCCAGATGCGGCCTAGGTCTACGTATTCGTAGCCTTGGTGTCCCCACCAGAAGTTGAGGTTGGCAGGCATGATATGAGCGATGGCCAAATAGTTGCCGACAAACGAGCCGACACAGACCAGTACCAGCGCCCAGAACAATACATCGACGCCGAGTTTTTGCAGAGCGGGATCCTTACCGCCATTGATGATGGGCGCCAAGAACAGACCGCCAGCGAGAAAGCCAGTAGCGATCCAGAACAAGGCTGCCTGGATATGCCAGGTGCGCACTAGGGAGTAGGGAAACCAGCGCGACAAGTCGATGCCATAGAAGCCTTGACCCTCCAAAGTGTAGTGCGCAGTAAAGCCGCCAATAAATACCTGGAAAACTAATAGGGCGACGACAAGGAACAGATATTTGCCCAATGCTTTTTGTGAGGGCGTCAAGCCAAATGCGGCCAGCGGATCTTGTTGCGGTGCGACGGGATCCGCTTCATCGTGATTGCGCAGGAAAGACCAACCCCAAACTAAAAAGCCAATGCCGGCTAACAGAATGACGACACTGGCAATAGACCACACTACGTTTTCTGCACTGGGTACATTGCCGATTAGTGGCTCATGTGGCCAGTTGTTGGTGTAGGTGACTTTAGTGCCGGGGCGTTGTGTTGCTGCAGCCCAGGCTGTCCAGAAGAAGAAACGCGACATGGCCAAACGGCGTTCGGCATCAGGCAGCGTGTCCTCTTTCATGGCGTAATGTTGGCGCGTTTCACGCAGGGCAGGATCGCTAGAAAACAGTTGATTGTAGTAAGCGGCGACTTGTTGTATCGCTTGAACACGGCGTGCGCTCAGCACCAGGTTGCCTTCAGCATTCAGAGCGTTATTGCGGTACTCCGCCGTCAGCGTTGCGCGCAACATGCCTTGCATGGCGGCATCTACTTGCGCGTAGGGACGACCGTACTGTTCTTGTGCGGCCAGGTCCAACCATGCCATTAACTCTCTGTGCAGCCAGTCGGCTGTCCAGTCTGGAGCTTGATAAGCGCCGTGACCCCAAATGGAACCCAACTGCATACCACCTACTGATTGCCAAGCGCTTTGGCCGGCGTGAATATCGGCGCGTGTAAACACGGTTTCGCCGTCGGCAGTTACTGCTTTTTCAGGCAGCGGCGGCGCAGAGCGATACACTTCAGCGCCGAAATATCCCAGTAGGGAGAACATCACAATGCACACGCCGATCAGTATGAACCAGTGTTTTTTGTATGAACCCATGATGTTCCTCTCGGTTGGCTGGTGAAACCTTTATATGAAAATATAAATTGAATGTATCTTTATGGTCTTGGTGCTGTCAATTGATCTAGGACAACGTCCTATTTATTTAATACGTGCGAATTATTAATACGCGCGCAGGATGAAGCCTTTCAGATAGCGTTCATCGGCCTGTTCGTCCAACCAGTTCGGGAAAGTATCTGGTTGCTCGAGCCGCTGTAGCACTTGTAAGCGGCAGCGTCGCTGTTCGGCAGCCTGCAAGATGGCTTTTTCGTATTGCGCCCAGCTCACTTGTGCAGAGTTGATG
>CAZZNL010000028.1:0-12256 GCA_964655625.1 uncultured Pseudomonadales bacterium | reverse complement strand
ATCAAGCGGTTTGCACCATCTCAAAGTCATACTTGCTCACGCCACACTCTGGGCACTCCCAGTCTTCGGGCACGTCATCCCACGATGTACCCGGCGCTATCCCTTCTTCGGGCAACCCTTTTTCTTCGTCATAAGTGAATCCGCAGATTACACATTCAAACTTTCTATAGGCCATTTGGTATCCCCATTTCAAAACAAAGCAGTCGCAAACCGTGAAATCGCGCCATTATAAGCAATTTCACACCGGATAACCCGCCACCATCAGCCCGATACGTAATCATCCGTAGCCAGTATTGTAGAGCTGAAAAATCTCCTCGAAATGACCTTTGTCAACGCATCGTTCACCTTTACACTGGCGTCCCAGCCACTTCTTCACACTCATAGTCCTCGCCATGCGCAACTGCCTGATAGCTTTGGTCTGCCTGCTGGCCAGCCCCCTCCTTCATGCTGAAGCTCCTAAATACGAAGTGTTTACACAATTGCGCAATGTGGTGGTCACTTACTATGTGGAGATGACCACCATCAACAGCAAGTTGTACGCGATCAATCAAGAAACCTACCCTGTCATTTGCGATGCCAGCACCATCAATAACCGACAAGAAGAAAGCAAAGGCCAAGAGGTCGTGATCGCGCCCAAAAAAATTCACCCGTTTTCCTTTAAGCACAGCAAGTCCGTCACCAACCTGCGTATTTACTTGGTGTGTGAACCGCAAGACAAATCTGCCGCCGCCACAACCAAAGAAACCAACACACCCAAGACAGAAGCTCCCGCAACCAGCCAGACACCCGTGCAAAAACCACTTACTGTCATCGAAGAAGATATTGGCGCGCCTTAAATTTTAATTTTCTGACTCCATCTACCCAGCATTGGCACTATGTATATTCAAGACACGCATTACCGCAGCATCTGGCACGACAGCGCCACCGGCTGCGTCAATATTTTTGATCAAACCCTATTGCCACATCAGATCAAAATTCTCGCTCTCGATAGCTTGGGCGATGTCTGCCACGCCATTGCCAGTATGCAAGTACGCGGCGCGCCACTGATCGGCGCCTGCGCCGCTTATGGCCTTTATTTTGCCTTGCGTGCCGACGACTCGCCAGAACACGAAAACTCAGCGGCATTACAACTGATTGCTACACGTCCTACGGCCATCAACCTGCGCTGGGCCGTCGAACGCATTCGACTCGCTATTGCAGATGTGGCACGCGGCAATAAAGCACAAGCCGCACTGGTTGCAGCACAAAAAATCTGCGACGAAGACGTTGCCGTCTGCTCTGCTATCGGCGATCACGGCTTGGCTTTGATACGCGACATTCATCAACGTAAACAAGGCGGCATCGTCAATATTTTGACGCATTGCAATGCAGGATGGATTGCCACCGTTGATTGGGGCACGGCACTGGCTCCCATCTACAAAGCACACTTGGCAGGTATTCCTGTGCATGTCTGGGTGGATGAAACCAGGCCGCGCATTCAAGGTGCATTGACAGCCTGGGAACTGCAACAAGCAGGCGTGCCGCACACGTTTATTGCTGACAATACCGGCGGGCATTTGTTGCAACATGGTCTGGTCGATCTCTGTTTAGTCGGCACCGACCGCACCACCGCGCAGGGCGATGTTTGCAACAAGATTGGCACTTATCTCAAAGCACTGGCCGCGCGCGACAACCAAGTGCCTTTTTATGTTGCACTGCCCACTTCAACCATTGACTGGCAAGTTCGTGATGGCTTGAAAGAAATTCCCATTGAAGAGCGCGACAGTTTTGAATTGACACATGTACAGGGCATAGACCCCAACGACCAGACTTTGCGGCAAGTGCGCATCACCCCAGAATCGGTTCATGCCGCCAACTACGCTTTTGATGTTACCCCCGCACGCCTAGTCACAGGACTCATTACCGAATTGGGAATTTTTCCTGCTTCCGCTGAAGGTTTGGGTGATATCAAAGCTGCGCTAGAAAAATAAGCACTGATTGCACTTCCATGCTACTCACGAAATATCAATTGCCAATTCACGCCTTCCGCCTCCAACAGCGCGCGCAACTGCTGTAGCGCATCCATCTGAATTTGTCGCACGCGCTCCCGCGTTAATCCGATGGCTCGACCCACTTCCTCTAATGTAGAAGGATCATAGCCGTGCAGCCCAAAACGTCGACATAAAACATCCCGGTACTTTCCTGAGAGCGCGTTGACCGATTTTTCCAAACACTGCTGCAGCTCGTCATTCTGCAACATATCTTGTGGATTATTGACAGAATTGTCCGGCAGCGTATCCAAAAAACTGGCAGCAGCATCATGGGCTAAAGGAGCATCCACGGATACCACTTTCTCATTGAGCTCAAGAATATATTTCACATGCTCGACGGGCGATTGCACAAGTTCCGCAATGCGTTCAGCCGTAGGTTCACCATCAATTTGCTGCGCCAGCTGACGCGCTGCGCGCAAGTAACCGTTCAGCTCTTTGATGATATGCACAGGCAACCGAATCGTGCGTGTCTGATTCATCAAGGCACGCTCAATGGACTGTCTGATCCACCAGGTCGCATACGTTGAAAAACGAAACCCTCGCTCTGGATCAAATTTTTCTACCGCATGAATCAAACCGATATTGCCTTCTTCCACCAAATCCAGCAGCGGCAACCCGCGATTCAAATAGCGGCGTGCAATGCGCACAACCAGACGCAAATTGCTTTCCACCATGCGTTGACGACCGATGGCATCTCCCTGTCTGGCCAACCTGCCGTAGAACACTTCTTCCGCATGACTCAACAGCGGAGAGAAACCGATTTCATTGAGATAAAGCCGCGTGGCATCCAGCACCGCGTCGTCATGCACCATAGAACAAGGGTCAATACGCTCCTGCTCAACAGCACTATCGCCACCCTCGGCATACGCAGCGTTTTCTGTATCACGGTCGAACCACAGCACTGCGTCATCGCGACCGTCATCGACCGCAATGCCGCCCATCAATAGTTTGTCTTTACCAAAATCACTGCTGTTTTCCATAGCCATTCATCCTGAAAAAACTGTCGACATGAAGCCCTTTTGATCACTCTGCTATCCACAGAACAACCTGCTCCCCCGACAACCTATGGCCAACTCCTTGCAGTGTTACCGCTGCCTTAAATGGCAGTCTTTGTACTTCTTGGCTTGTTACTTCTTGGGTAGATACAGCAATGGATCTACCGGCTTGCCCGACTGACGAATTTCAAAATGCAATTTGTTTTTATCCGTACCACTAGAACCCACTTCAGCAATCACTTGTCCACTTTTTACAGCATCTCCCTCAGCCACCAGCAGCTTGCTATTATGTGCATAAGCGCTCAAAAACTGATCGCTGTGCTTGATGATCACCAACTGCCCATAACCTGTCAAACCGCTGCCGGCATAAACCACATTGCCAGCTCCCGCTGCCTTAACAGGGTCACCCAACTTGCCCTCAAGATCAATCCCCTTGCGCAAAGGATCGTTGGCCACAAACGTTGTAATAACCCGACCTTCCGTGGGCCAAATCCAGCGCCCGCTAGCCGCTGCTGTGCTGGCAGCTGGTTTTACACTGCTCGTCGCAGGAGGCGGGAGTTGTGCCGCACTACCAGCTTGGCTCGCAGCTACAGGACGGGCTGCTGCTGGTGCACCTGTTGAAGCCACTTCCGTGACCGGACTATCGTTCTGCGCCACCGCCACCACCTGCACACCCGGACCTGCTGACACAGCATTGCCCGCAGACACACCGCGGCTGCCGCGCATACTGCGGCCATCGTCATCAGCCAACATCACTTTCTGCCCTGCGTGCAGGGTGTAGGGTGCGGCAATATTGTTGCGCTGCGCCAAGTCGCGGAAATCCACGCCGTAACGCCAAGCAACGGTGTACAGCGAATCATCTTTGGAAGCGATGTAATAATTCAGGCGAATGCTGGGTGGTTGTTCCAACTGATCTATTGGCGGCAGTTGCTGACTACTCTTGCATGCAGTCAACAATCCCGCCAACAAGAACACCGCTACCGTCGCTATTTTTACGCTGCTGTTTTTGCTCGTCATTTTCTCCTTTCCACCACTTCACATATTGTGTCGATACAGTGCGACGCACTGTTTATCAATGTCGCACCACACCGCTGACAAAAGGTACAAAACGCGCAGGCTCGATAAACGATTGTTCGCACTCACCGGTTTCAGGGTTGCGGTACACCACCACCAAATGCTGCTCATCGCCGCCCACCGGGCTGACGAGTACCCCGCCCAATGCCAGCTGCTGCAATAAACGGGGAGGAATTTGCTCCGGTGCCGCTGCCGACAAAATACCATCAAATGGCCCCGCCTCTTCCCAACCAATCGCGCCGTCTGCATGGCGCAAAAATACATTGTCGTGTCCCAACATACGCATCCGCTGACGCGCTTTATCCAGCAAGGGTTCGATGCGTTCTACACTGTAAACCTTCCCGGCCAGCTGCGCCAAAATAGCCGTTTGATAACCAGAACCTGCACCGATTTCCAACACACGTGATTGCGGCCCGCGATCCAATAACCCGCGCGACAATAATAATTCGCTCATGCGCGCCACTGTGTACGGTTGCGATAGGGTCTGCTTATAACCGATAGGCAGAGCATCATCTTCATAAGCGCGATGTGCCAGCGCTTCCTCCACAAAAATATGGCGCGGCGTTTCACGTATCGCACTGAGCACATGAAAATTATTGATACCCTGATCCATCAGGCGTTCGATGAGGCGATCGCGCGTGCGGCGCGATGTCATGCCTATGCCGTCCAGATCCCGTTTATTCACAACTGTTTTTCTCGTATCACCACAGCAAAACTATATCACAGCCATTTAATGTAGCGTCGGCACTCATACCCGCACCAAACGCAGACATTCACGCAAAACGGCTGTTGCGTACGCGCCGGGCGGCAGTGAAAACTTCAGCACCACATCAGCGCCGTCCTGCTCCAGCTCGCCTTCTTTTATCGATAACAACAGCACTCTTCGCTCCTGCTGCAAACCGACGTGCTCCAGTTTCTCGCAAAATGCTGCGTAGGGTTCCAACACCTGTTGCTCTCGCTCCGCCAAAGCGCCCTGACTGCGATTGCGGCCGCGCCCCCACAAGGGCGCGCTCGGTTCAGACAAAGGATCACCGTCTACACACTGACGCCAATCATGGTTGACAACGCGATCCGCCAATATGCGATTGAATAAATACGAGCGCACAGCGGATACCACAAACTGATGTTTGCGCTCGCGCCATTGCCGCGCGTGCTCTGGCAACAGCGTCTGCGCCTGTTGCAAATTGCTGCCGGAAAAACCAAAACGTTGCTCGCCGAAATAATGCGGAACGCCTTCAGCCACAACAGCTTGCCACCGCGCCAGCAAAGCCGATTTATCGCCCTGCACATCGCGCAGGCGAATCACGAACGCATTGCCCGCATGCATGCCCGGGCGCAATTTGCTACCGTGCCTGGATACAGCAAGCACCGTGCAACCTTCAATCGCCAACGCTGCGAAGTCCGGTTCGTTCTTGCCGATATAAAGACTAAACCACTGCCGAGTAACAGCCTGCCTATCCTTCAAGCCGCAATAGCCGACATCCATCTGTCGAATCCCCGCCCAATTGGCCAATTGCTTAGCCACATACACCGTGTTCTGATTTATTTTTTCGATATGCAAACACAGGTGTTCACCTGCACCCGACAATTCAAAACCCAGCTGCTCATCGACAAAAAAATCTTCTGCACACTGCCGAAAAGAGGCACTGACATGCAACACAGGCCATGCACGCGGAAAATCCAAATCAAACAACATAGCGCTCCAGCAACACCACTGCCTGTGCAGCGATACCTTCCTTGCGCCCTGTAAATCCAAGATTTTCAGTCGTGGTAGCTTTGACGCTGATACATTGCAAATCAACCGCCAACACCGCCGCTAAACGCTGCTGCATTTGCTCGCGATACGGCAACACTTTAGGGCTTTGTGCAATGAGCGTGATATCTGCATTGCCCAAGCGATAACCCTGTTCGCACACCAACTGATACACGCGCTGTAACAACACCGCGCTGTCTGCATTTTTATATGCTGCATCATTGTCTGGAAAATGCTGACCGATGTCGCCCAACGCCAATGCTCCGAGCAGGGCATCACACAGTGCGTGTATGGCCACATCGCCATCGGAATGCGCAATCAGGCCGCGATCGTGCGGCACACGCACGCCACAGAGCATAACGTGATCACCGTCGCCAAAACGATGGACATCAAATCCCTGTCCGATACGAAAACTCATGCACACTCCTCTTGCTTCAGATAAAACGCCGCCAGCGCAAGATCTTCGGGAAAAGTAATTTTGATATTGCTGCGCACACCGTCTACGATTTTGACTACACACCCCAGCGATTCCAGCGCAGATGCTTCATCTGTCACGGTGCGATGTTCTTGCTGTGCGCATTGCAATGCGCGATGCAGCACGCCAAAACGAAACATCTGCGGTGTTTGTGCCTGCCATATTGCGCTGCGATCCACTGTTTTTTCTACCACACCGCCAACCACTTGTTTCAACGTATCAATAGCTGGCACAGCCAACAATCCGCCAACAGCTTCATGTTGCAACTCTGCAATCAGCTTAATCAGCGAGCGCTGGTTCAAGCAGGGTCGCGCCGCATCGTGAACCAATACCCAATCATCGGCGCGTGCCTGTGTCGATAACAGATCCAAAGCGGCCAGTACCGAATCAGCGCGTTCTGCGCCACCCGCCGTAAAAGCAACACGCGCATCCTGCAATAACGGCAATGACGCCGCCTGGTTATCGTCAGGATGTATCGCAATAATTAAGCGCTGTAACGCAGGCAGCGCCAATAATGCTGCCGCACTGTGTTCAAGTACGGTGCTTGAACCCAAACTGACATACTGTTTTGGTGTAGCACCAAAACGACTACCCGTTCCCGCTGCAGGAATAACAGCAAACAAGCGTGCGTCAGCGTTTGCCATTTTTGTTTTTTTCTCGCTCATCAACGATCAAAACAAAGGTTTCATCCTTGCGGATCATACCCATGTCACGGCGCGCGCGATCTTCCACGCTGCTACCTTTTTTCAGAGCATCAATTTCGGATGCCAGTGCTTGGTTGCGAGCGCGCAAATGCGCATTTTCCATTTGCTGCGTTTGAATATCGCGTTTCAGTTCCGCAATTTGCGCGAGGCTGCCTTCACCCACCCACAGTCGGTATTGCAGGAATCCCAGCAATACCAGCAGAACCAACACAAGCCATTTCATGTTGGCAGCCAGCGGCGATCAAGCGCGAAATTCAGCGCGACCGCGATACGGTGCTTTGCCACCCAATTCCGCTTCAATGCGCAATAAACGGTTGTACTTGGCCACGCGATCTGAACGGCACAGAGAACCCGTTTTGATTTGCCCTGCAGCAGTTGCCACGGCCAAATCAGCGATAGTGCTGTCTTCTGTTTCACCAGAGCGATGCGAGATCACTGCGGTGTAACCCGCTTTTTTAGCCATGGCAATCGCGTCTAGCGTTTCTGACAAGGAACCGATCTGGTTGAACTTGATCAGAATTGAATTGGCGATCCCTTTTTCGATGCCTTCTTTTAAAATTTTCGTGTTGGTAACAAACAAATCATCACCCACTAACTGCACGTTTGCGCCCAACTTTTCAGTCTGCAGCTTCCAGCCTGCCCAGTCGCTTTCATCCTGACCATCTTCAATGGAAATAATGGGATATTCCTTGCACAAGCCCGCTAAATAATCTGCAAAGCCTGCGGAATCAAAACTTTTGTTTTCACCCGCCAACACATACTTGCCATCTTTGTAAAACTCGGATGATGCACAATCCAGCGCCAAGGTCACATCCGTGCCCAGCTTGTAACCCGCATTAGCCACCGCCTCTTTGATAACCGCCAATGCTTCGGCGTTAGACGACAAATTTGGCGCAAAGCCACCCTCGTCACCCACCGCCGTATTCAAGCCTTTGGCCTGCAGCACTTTTTTCAGCGCGTGAAAAATTTCTGCGCCCCAGCGCAAAGCTTCTGCGAAAGTCGGCGCGCCCACAGGCTGCACCATGAACTCTTGAATATCGACATTGTTGTCGGCGTGCTCGCCGCCGTTGATGATATTCATCATCGGCACCGGCATGCTGTATTGATTCGGTGTGCCGTTGATTTCAGCAATATGCTGATACAAAGGAATGTTTTTGGCGGCGGCAGCGGCTTTTGCTGTTGCCAAAGACACGGCGAGAATCGCATTCGCGCCCAATTTGGCTTTGTTATCTGTGCCATCGGCCTTGATCATGACTGTATCAATGGCGCGCTGATCAGCGGCGTTTTTTCCCAACAACAAATCGCGAATAACCGTGTTGACGTTATTCACCGCTTTCAATACACCCTTACCCAAGTAGCGAGATTTATCGCCATCGCGCAATTCCAAAGCCTCGCGTGAACCAGTGGATGCACCGGAAGGCGCGCAGGCACTGCCGACAAAACCGCCTTCGACGGTCACTTCTGCCATCACCGTCGGATTGCCGCGTGAATCTAAAACTTCAAACGCTTTGATGTCGATAATGTTGCTCATTGAGGGATCTCCACAATTATTTTTTGATTGTTTAGGCAATGGTTAAAGCGGGTAGCTGTTTAACCAGATCATCAACAGCCTTCATTTGGCTGAGAAAAGCTTCTAATTTATTCAACGGCAGTGCACACGGACCATCGCACTTGGCATTGTCTGGGTCTGGATGCGCTTCCAAAAACAATCCCGCGATACCTTGCGACATACCAGCGCGACCCAGTTCCACCACTTGTTGACGACGACCACCGGCGGAATCACTACGCCCACCCGGCATTTGCAAGCTGTGTGTCACATCGAAAATCACCGGATAACCCAGCTGTTTCATAATGCCGAAACCCAGCATATCCACTACGAGATTGTTGTAGCCAAAACAGGAACCGCGTTCACACAGCATCAAGCGATCATTGCCAGCTTCATTGCATTTTTGCAGGATATGCTTCATTTCATGTGGCGCTAAAAATTGTGCTTTTTTAATATTGATGGCAGCTTGGGTTTTTGCCATCGCAACCACCAAATCTGTTTGGCGCGATAAAAAAGCAGGCAGCTGAATCACATCACACACTTCTGCCGCTGGCGCACACTGCGCTGGCTCGTGCACATCAGTAATCACCGGCACACCAAAAGTTTTTTTAATTTCCTGAAAAATCTTCAGACCCTCGTCCAAACCGGGGCCGCGAAAAGAAAACATCGAGGAGCGATTGGCTTTATCGAACGAGGCTTTGAACACATAGGGAATGCCCAACTTTTGTGTCACTGTCACATAGGCTTCGGCCACTTGCATTGCCAAGTCGCGCGATTCCAACACATTCATACCGCCAAACAAGACAAACGGTTTGTCATTGGCCACTTCAATATTGGCAAGCGTAACGCTCTTCTGTGTGCTCATTATTTGCGTCCCTGATGATAGGCCAGCGCCGCCTCAATGTAGTGGCGGAACAAGGGATGACCATCGCGCGGCGTCGAGGTAAATTCCGGGTGAAACTGACAGGCGACAAACCACGGGTGATCGGGAATTTCTATCATTTCCACCAACGTGCGATCTTCTGACAAGCCACCAAAACGCAAACCCGCCTGTTTCAATTTTTCGACGTAATGATTGTTGACCTCATAACGATGGCGATGGCGCTCACGAATCTGCCCTGCGCCGTAAATGTTTCGCGCCAGCGAGCCTTCGATCAAATGACAAACTTGTGCGCCCAAACGCATAGTGCCGCCGAGATCGGAAGCTTCGGTGCGCTGTTCGATAGCGCCGGAAGCGTCTTTCCACTCTGTAATCAAACCGATCACAGGGTCAGGCGCGGTATGATCAAATTCCGTGCTGTTGGCTTTCGCCAAACCGAGCACATTGCGTGCGTATTCGATAACGGCCACCTGCATACCCAGGCAAATACCGAGATAGGGAATTTTTCTGGTGCGCGCAAAATTGACGGTCAGAATTTTTCCTTCGACACCGCGTATGCCAAAACCACCCGGCACCAGAATGGCATCGACATCGCCGAGCAATTTTTCCACCGCGTCCGGCGTTACCGTTTCCGAATCGATATAGCGCACATTCACTTTTGTGGACGTATGAATCCCCGCGTGCATCAGGGATTCGTTCAATGATTTATAGGCGTCCAGCAACTCCATGTATTTGCCGACCATGGCGACGGTAACGCTGTGTTGCGGGCTCTTCAAACCTTCCACCACGCGATCCCATTCACTCAAGTCACAGGCTTTGGCCTGCAGGTGCAGTTTTTCCACCACAATTTCATCGAGTGCGCGCTCGTGCAGCAAACGCGGAATCGCATAAATAGTGCTGGCGTCTGGCAGCGCCACCACCGCACGAAACTCCACGTTGGTGAACAGCGCAATTTTGCGGCGCGAATCTTCATCGACATCAATTTCTGAACGGCACAACAGAATATCGGGCTGCAGGCCAATAGAGCGCAGCTCTTTCACGGAGTGCTGGGTCGGCTTGGTTTTGACTTCGCCAGCTGTGGCGATGTACGGCACCAAGGTCAAGTGCATTAACAGTGAACGATTACTGCCCAGCTCCACGCGCAACTGGCGCACGGCTTCCAGAAAGGGTTGCGACTCGATATCGCCCACCGTGCCGCCAATTTCCACCAAGGCGATATCCGCATCGGCAGCCCCCTCCAACACGCGGCGCTTGATCTCGTCAGTGACATGCGGAATGACCTGCACAGTGCCGCCGAGGTAATCCCCGCGCCGCTCTTTGCGCAGAATCGTCTCGTAGACGCGGCCGGTGGTGAAGTTGTTGCGCTGGGTCATGCGCGTGCGCAGGAAGCGTTCGTAGTGGCCGAGATCCAAGTCCGTTTCCGCGCCATCTTCGGTGACATACACCTCGCCATGCTGGAATGGACTCATCGTGCCGGGATCCACGTTCAGATAAGGATCCAGCTTCATGATCGTCACTTTGAAGCCCCGCGCTTCCAAGATCGCCCCCAGAGACGCCGAGGCGATGCCCTTGCCCAGAGAAGACACCACGCCGCCGGTGACAAAAATAAATCGCGTCATAAAAAATCCTTTGCACTCAGTCAGTTAATAACCAACCGAGTGCGTTGCTGACATTGTCAAAGTTGTTTGAACCGGCATCAAACGGCCGTGGGAAATGGCCGTGCTGATCGCCTCAAGACGGGACGCCAGCCTACCAGAAAGGCGCTTTTCAGACAATGAAGACGGGGCTGCGGTCAGGCTAGGGTCGGTGCTCGCGCGCCAGATATTCGTGCGATTGCATCTCCAACAAACGGCTTTGGGTGCGCTGAAATTCGAAGGTCAAACGCCCGCCGCTGTACAGCGATTCCAGCGGCCTTTCTGCCGAAATGACCAGCTTGACGTTGCGATCGTAAAACTCGTCCACCAGATTGATGAAACGCCGCACTTGATCATCAATGCCTTGATGCAGTGCTGGCACATTAGACAGCAGCACCGTGTGGTACTCGCAAGCCAGCTCGATGTAGTCGTTCTGTGAACGCGGGCCGTCGCAGAGGGCGGCGAAATCAAACCACACCACGTCTTCGCCCTCCTTGCGAGCGGTGATCACACGCCCCTCAACCTCCAGCTCGACATTGTCGCGGCAGTGCGTCGTCACCAACGCGGCAAAACTGCGCGCCAAGGTCGCATCGGCTTCGGCATCCAGCGGCCAGTGGTACAGCTCGGCCTGCTCCAGCGTACGCAAGCGGTAATCGGTGCCGCTATCCACATTGACCACCGTCACATGCGCCTTCAACACAGCAATCGCCGGCAGGAAGCGCTCGCGTTGCAGGCCGTTCTCGTACAGACGATCGGGAACGATGTTCGATGTAGCCACCAAGCTCACGCCGCGCGCAAACAGCTTCTCCATGAGGCTGCCCAGGATCATGGCGTCAGCAATGTCTGAAACAAAAAACTCGTCAAAACACAGCACACAGGTTTCTTTTGCCAAGCGATCCGCCACGATATCCAGCGGATTCTCCTGATCTTTCAAGCTGCGAATTTCCTGATGCACGCGCCGCATAAAACGGTGGAAGTGCAGGCGCAGTTTGTTCTCGAATGGCAGCGCGTCGAAAAAGGTATCCATCAAATAGGTTTTGCCGCGCCCAACACCACCCCAGAAATACAAACCCTGGCAGGGCTTGTGGTGGCGACGCAATAAACGGCTGATAACACCGCGCTTTTCTTGCTGCGCCAGCAAGTCGTCGTAGAGGCGCTGCAAATG
>CAZZNL010000027.1:8719-12363 GCA_964655625.1 uncultured Pseudomonadales bacterium | reverse complement strand
GCACAAGAGGGATAAGACAGAGCAGCAGCGCGCGAACGGATGTGAGAAGGTAGGGATTCATGCATGGGCTCATCAGAGTCAGCCCCCAATTGTCTGTCATCGCCCCCGATCTTTCCAGTCAGACAAAAGCCATTGCTGTCACTAGCAATGATGTATGAGCAATACAAGAGGTTGTGGGCCACTGCGATGCGTTTCATTAATCCTTGTCATTGTTTTGTAAAGTTTTTTCAGGGTTTGTTGCGAGTGAACGCAACCCATAACCCGTGCAAGGCCAAGGCTTTTTGGGTAACATGTGCGGGTCTGCAACATGCTGTTTTTATTGCCTAGGAGCCTATGTGTCGACCATTGCACTGGACAAGGTAGAAGCACTCGCTCACAACTGGTCCTTCGGGATTTTCCTTTTTGCCATCGTTGTCATCTGCGCCTTGATGTTGGGCATTTCTTGGTTCCTCGGCGGGCGTTATCGCGGCCGCGCCAAGAATGATCCTTTTGAATCGGGTGTGGTGTCGGTAGGCAATGCCAGAGTGCGCTTCTCGGCCAAGTTTTATCTCACCGCGATGTTTTTTGTTATTTTCGATGTCGAAGCGCTGTTTCTGTACGCATGGGCGGTGTCTGTGCGTGAATCCGGCTGGGCAGGTTTCATTGAGGCGTTTATTTTTATAGCCGTTCTGTTGGCGGGGCTTGTTTATGTCTGGCGCATCGGCGCGCTGGATTGGGCGCCGGCAGCACGCGATGCGCGCACTCGCCGACTGCGAGAGTCGCAACAAAATACTGATCAATAATTACAGAGTTCACCACTGAGGTCGCGATGGATTACACGCTAACCCGCATTGATCCCGATGAGCCAGGGCGCTATCCGCCCGTCAATCGCCAGCAGGTGGCTGATCCGCTGGAAGAGCAAGTGCACAAAAATATTTTCATGGGCAAGTTGGAAAATATTTTGCACAACGCCGTGAACTGGGGGCGCAAAAATTCACTGTGGCCTTACAACTTTGGTTTGTCTTGCTGCTATGTCGAAATGGCGACCTCTTTCACTTCGCCACACGATGTCGCGCGTTTTGGTGCCGAGGTTATTCGAGCGTCGCCGCGTCAAGCTGATCTGATGGTGGTGGCGGGTACTTGTTTTATCAAAATGGCGCCGATCGTACAGCGCTTGTATGAGCAGATGCTGGAGCCCAAGTGGGTAATCTCCATGGGATCTTGTGCGAATTCTGGCGGCATGTATGACATCTACTCTGTTGTGCAGGGGGTTGATAAGTTTTTGCCGGTGGATGTGTATGTGCCCGGTTGCCCGCCTCGTCCTGAGGCATTTTTGCAGGGCTTGATGTTGCTGCAGGATGCCATCGGCAAAGAGCGGCGACCATTGTCGTGGGTGGTGGGTGAGCAGGGCATCTACAAAGCCAATATGCCAGCTCAGCGCGATTTGAAACAGGCTGAGCGCAACGCTGTTCAGGTGTTGCGAACACCCGATCAGGTTTAACGAGTCAGCATGCTTGTCATAAATTGTGTAACGGAAATTATTGCGTGACGCAGGAAACAGAACAACAACCTGTAACGACAGAGTCTGCTACGCCGGCAGGTTTTGAGTATGACGTTGTGCGCGAATTGCATGCGCGTTTTGGTGATGGCGTTTGCCATTTCCAGCGCACGCGTGATGGTGTGCCAACCTTGTGGGTAGATCGCCAACAACTAAAAGAGGTGTTGCGTTTTTTGCGCGGCGTGGCGCGCCCCTATGTCATGTTGTACGACTTGTCGGCTATCGACGAGCAGTTGCGCACATATCGTCGCGGTCAGCCCGCTTCCGAGTTCACAGTTTTTTATCATTTGCTTTCTATCGAACGCAACAGTGATGTGCGCATTAAGGTGGCACTCAGCGCTAATGATTTACATGTTCCCACTATCACGGATATTTGGCCTAACGCCAGTTGGTATGAGCGTGAAGTGTGGGACATGTTTGGTATCGTGTTCGACGGTCATCCACACCTTTCGCGCATTTTGATGCCGCCTAATTGGCAAGGGCATCCGCTGCGCAAAAGTTATCCTGCGCGTGCGACGGAGTTTGATCCGTTTTATCTCGATGCAGAAAAACAGGATGCCGAACAGGAAGCCTTGCGTTTCAAACCTGAAGACTGGGGCATGAAACGCGGTACAGATAACGAAGACTTCATGTTTTTGAATTTGGGGCCGAACCATCCTTCCGCGCACGGTGCTTTTCGGATTGTGTTGCAGCTGGATGGTGAAGAGATCGTCGATTGTGTGCCAGATATCGGCTATCACCATCGCGGTGCAGAAAAAATGGCGGAGCGCCAGAGTTGGCACTCCTATATCCCCTATACCGACCGAATTGATTATCTCGGCGGCGTGATGAATAACCTACCGTATGTGTTGGCGGTAGAAAAGCTCGCAGGTATTAAGGTGCCGGCGCGCGTAGAGGTTATTCGCGTGATGATGGCGGAGTTCTTCCGCATCACGTCGCATTTATTGTTTTTGGGAACTTATGTGCAGGACGTGGGCGGCATGACGCCCATTTTCTTCATGTTTACCGATCGTCAGAAAGCTTACGACGTTATTGAAGCGATCACTGGTTTTCGTATGCATCCCGCCTGGTATCGTATCGGTGGTGTTGCGCACGATTTGCCACGTGGCTGGGATCAAAAAGTGCGCGAGTTTCTCGATTGGATGCCCAAACGTCTCGATGAATACGAAAAGGCGGCATTTAAAAACGGTATTTTGCGTGCGCGTACCATTGGCGTAGCGCAGTACAACAGCAGAGAGGCGTTGGCTTGGGGTGTAACAGGCCCAGGTTTGCGTGCCACGGGTGTTGATTATGATCTGCGCAAAAAGCGCCCGTATTCTGGTTACGAGCAATTTGATTTTGATGTGCCGTTAGCGGTCAACGGTGATGCCTATGATCGCGCGATGGTGCGTTTGGAAGAAGTGCGCCAGAGTTTGCGCATTATTCGCCAGTGTCTCGATCATATGCCGGAAGGCCCGTACAAAGCGGATCATCCACTGACCTGTCCGCCGCCTAAAGAGCGCACACTGAAAGATATTGAAACGCTGATCACGCATTTTCTCGGTGTGTCGTGGGGGCCGGTGATGCCGGCAGGCGAAAGCAGCCAGATGATCGAGGCGACAAAAGGTATCAATAGTTACTATGTGATATCGGATGCCAGCACGATGAGTTATCGCACGCGCATTCGTACACCCAGCTTCCCGCATTTGCAGCAAATCCCTTCGGTGATTCGCGGATCTATGGTCGCGGATCTGATTGCCTATTTGGCTTCAATTGATTTTGTGATGGCCGATGTCGACCGCTAAACCACCTGTCCAAGCAAAAAACGTACTGGCGACGGATCGTCCGCCGCGCTACGCCTTTCATCCGGAAGATCGCGAGCATATTTTGCAGGCGATTCATCACTATGATGATCCGCGTGCCGCATCTATTGATGCGTTGAAAATTGTGCAGAAAAGACACGGTTGGGTGCCAGATGATGCTATCTCTGCCATTGCCGGTATTCTGGGGATTCCCGGTTCTGATGTTGAAGGTGTGGCAACTTTTTATAACCTGATTTTTCGTCGTCCTGTCGGTCGACATGTTATTAAAGTCTGCGACAGTATTGGCTGTTTTTTGACAGGTTATG
>CAZZNL010000027.1:0-8709 GCA_964655625.1 uncultured Pseudomonadales bacterium | reverse complement strand
AAACATTTGGCTATTGAATACGGCCAAACAACGGCTGACGGTCGCTTCACCTTGCTGCCCATTTGCTGTTTGGGTAATTGCGACAAAGGGCCGACATTGATGATCGACAACGATACGCACGGCCCGGTATCGATTGCGGATGTGCCTGCACTGTTGGAGCGCTATGTATGATGATTGGCAAAACAGCTGATACACATCCGCTGACTTGGCGTCTGGAAAAGCTGGGCGACCGTTTGCTGGATATGGCAACGTACGAGTCGCTGGAAGGTTTTGCTGCGCTGCGAAAAATCGTCAAAGACATGCAGCCACAAGATGTGCAAAATTTGGTTAAGGATGCCAACTTACGCGGGCGCGGTGGTGCGGGTTTTCCAGCGGGGATCAAGTGGTCTTTGGTGCCGATGGGCGATGCTGCGCCCAAACAAAAGTATCTGGTGTGCAATGCAGATGAAATGGAGCCTGGCACGTTTAAAGATCGCCTGTTGATGGAGCGATTGCCGCATCAGATGGTTGAATCCATGATCGTGGCCGGTTACGCCTTGCAAGTTTCCAAAGCGTATATCTTTTTGCGCGGTGAATATGTGGTGGCGGCTGAGCGCTTGAATCGTGCCATTGCAGAAGCGAAGGCGGCCGGCTATCTCGGTGCCAATATTCTCGGCTCCGGTTGGGGCATGGAATTGTTTGTGCACACTGGTGCCGGGCGTTACATCTGTGGCGAAGAAACTGCGCTGATCAATTCGCTCGAAGGGCGGCGCGCCAATCCGCGCGCGAAGCCACCGTTTCCGCAGGTATCGGGTTTATGGGGCAAGCCCACGGTCGTCAATAATGTTGAAACTTTGAACAATATTCCCGCAATTGTGTTGCGCGGTGCTGAGTGGTTCAAAGGCCTGTCACAGGGCAAAAGTCCCGATGCCGGCACCAAGTTGTATGGTATGTCGGGACGCACTCGTCGCACTGGTGTGTGGGAGTTGCCCATTGGCACGACGGCGCGCGAAATTTTTGAAGATTATGCCGGCGGTATGCAGGATGGGCTGGACCTGACCTGCTGGCTGCCAGGTGGTGCCTCAACCGACTTTCTGTTGCCTGAACATCTGGATCTGGCGATGGATTACGACACCATTATGAAAGCGGGTAGTCGTATGGGAACGGGCTTGATCATGGCGGTGGATAACAAGCAAAACATTATTTCTGTGGTGCGCAACCTGGAACAGTTTTTTGCTAGAGAGTCGTGCGGTTGGTGTACACCTTGTCGCGATGGTTTGCCGTGGACAGTCAAAGTGTTACAGGCTATTGAATGCGGTGAAGGCATGGTCGGTGATATTGAGATGTTGGAGCAAACCACGCGCTTTCTCGGGCCGGGCAAAACATTTTGTGCGCACGCACCGGGTGCCATGGAGCCTTTACAGAGCGCATTGAAATTCTTTCGCAGCGAATTTGAGCGCGGTATTCGCGCTGCTGCACCAGTACAGCAGGTAGGGTGATCGAGAATATGGCAACCATTTTTGTCGATGGCAAACCGTTAGAAGTCGATGGCGCAGACAATTTATTGCGCGCCTGTTTGTCGCTCGGTCTTGATATTCCTTATTTTTGTTGGCATCCAGCATTGGGTTCAGTGGGCGCTTGTCGAGCCTGTGCTGTCAAACAATATGCCAATGCGGATGACAAACGCGGCCGTATTGTTATGTCGTGTATGACGCCATCGACAGACAATACATATATTTCCATTGATGACGAAGAAGCCAAAGCATTTCGCAAGTCGGTGGTGGAGTGGTTGATGACCAATCACCCGCATGATTGCCCAGTGTGTGAAGAGGGCGGTCACTGCAAGATATGACGGTCATGGTAGGGCACAACCAGCGTCGCTATCGCTTCACCAAACGCACACATTTGAATCAGGATCTCGGTCCTTTTATCAATCATGAAATGAACCGCTGCATCGGTTGTTATCGCTGCGTGCGCTATTACAAAGATTATGCCGGTGGTGAAGATCTCGGTGTTTACGGTGCGCACGACAATCTTTATTTCGGTCGTGAAACAGATGGTGTTTTTGAAAACGAATTCTCGGGTAATTTAATAGAAGTGTGCCCGACCGGCGTATTCACCGATCGCACGCATTCCGAGCGCTATAACCGTAAATGGGATATGCAGTTTGCTCCCAGTGTGTGTCAGCAGTGCAGTGTGGGCTGTAACATCAGCCCCGGTGAGCGTTACGGTGAATTGCGGCGCATTGAGAACCGCTACCACGGTGAGATCAATCACTACTTTTTGTGTGATCGCGGGCGTTTTGGTCATGGTTATGTCAATCGCAAAGACCGCCCGCGCCAGCCGTGGCAGCGCATTGGGCAAGAGCGCCATGTGTTAGATGTTGATGGTGCGCTGGATGCAGCAGCAGAAGCCCTGCGTAGTTGTAAGCGCGTGATTGGAATCGGTTCACCGCGTACCAGTGTCGAAGCCAATTTTTCGCTCAAGCAGTGGTTGGGTGAAGCCAACTTTTTTGGCGGCACCAGTGCAGCAAAGCAGGCATTGGTAGAACAGGCATTGGCTATTTTGCAAAACAGCCCTGTGCGTACGCCGTCATTGCGTGATATGGAGCACAATGATGCCGTGTTAGTGCTCGGTGAAGATGTGACGCAAACAGCGCCGCGTGTGGCGTTGGCATTGCGGCAGGCAGTGAAAAATAAAGGCCTGCAAATGGCAGCTGATAGCAAAATTGCCGATTGGCAGGCTGCCGGTGTTAAAGATATTGCCCAAAATGAAAAGAGTCCGCTGTTTATTGCTGCCTTTGCAGATACGCGTCTGGATGATGTCGCTACAGAAAGTGTGCGACTGGCCAGCGAAGATATTGCACGTTTGGGTTTTGCCGTAGCGCATTGCATAGACAGCAGCGCGCCTGCGGTTGCTGATTTGAATGCAGAGACACAAGCCTTGGCAGGGCGCATCGCCAGTGCATTATTGGCGGCTAAAAAACCGTTGGTTGTGTCTGGAACAGGTTGTGCTTCAGTGGCGATCATGCAGGCGGCAGCCAATATCGCCATGGCGTTGCACGCCAAAGCACGCCCTGCAGAAATCGCGCTGTGTCAGCCGGAAGTCAACAGCGTTGGCGTCGCCATGTTGGGTGGTGATTCTGTTGAAAAAGCACTCGCTTTGTTAGAAAGCGGTGAAGCGGATGGTGTGGTGGTGATGGAGAACGACATCTATCGCCGCGCTGATGTCGAGCGTGTAGAGGCCGCGTTGGCAAAGGCCAAAGTGGTGATCGCTATCGATCATCAACAGACGCCAACGGTATCGCGTGCAGACTTTGTTTTTCCGGCGGGCAGTTTTGCTGAAGATGATGGCACCATGATCAGCATGGAAGGGCGGGCGCAGCGTTATTTCCAAGTGTATGACCCTGCCTATTACGATCCCGATTGCACGATTAACGAAAGCTGGCGCTGGGTGTATGCGCTGCAAACATCGGTGGAAAAACACATGGCCTGCTGGACGCAGTTTGATGATGTCACTCAATTGTGTGCGGAAGCCGTGCCTGCACTGGCGCGCATTGTCGATACATCGCCCAATGCGTCTTATCGCATGAAAGGTTTGAAAATTGCGCGTGCACCGCGTCGCTATTCTGGTCGCACAGCCATGCGTGCCAACTTGTCTGTGCACGAGCCGCGCGTGTCGCAAGACAAAGACAGTGCGCTGTCATTTTCCATGGAAGGCTATGTGGGACCAAATGAGCCTGCATCATTTGTGCCGTTTGCATGGGCGCCGGGTTGGAACTCGCCACAAGCGTGGACAAAATTTCAAGACGAAGTGGGTGGTCATTTGCGTTCCGGTGATTCCGGTGTGCGCTTGATTGAACCAAAAGCAGAAGCCAATGTGAGCTACTTTGGCGACATTCCTGCCGCTTTTGCTGCGCGCACAGATGCTTGGCGTGTCGCACCGATGTATCACTTGTTTGGTAGCGATGAATTGTCGGCGTTGGCACCGGCGGTGAAGTCGATGGTGGTGCATCCTTATGTGGCATTGTCTGCCACTGATGCAGCGCGTTTGAAAATTACGGAGAACAGCATCGTCAAAGTGACTTTGGCCAACAGAACTTATTCGCTGCGTTTGCAAATCAATAAAACATTGACACCGGGTCTAGTAGGTTTGCCTGTAGGTATTCCTGGTATGCCGCCGATACTGGGCCACGCTTATGCACAGCTCGATGCGGGGAGTGCAGTGTGAATACTGTAATAATGGGTTTGACGATAGATAGTTGGCTTGTTATCGCCATCACGATTGCAAAGGCCGTGGTGATTTTGGTGTGTACGTTGGTGGGTGGCGGTTTTCTCAGTTTTATCGAGCGGCGCGTGTTGGCGTTATGGCAGGACCGTTACGGCCCTAATCGTGTCGGCCCTTTTGGATTGTTACAGCTGCCCGCAGATATTGTGAAGTTGCTGTTCAAAGAAGACTGGACACCACCATTCGCAGACAAGCTGACCTTTTGGTTGGCACCGTTTATTGCGATGAGTGCGCTGTTGATTGCTTCAGCGATTGTGCCGGTCACAGAAACCTGGGGTGTGGCGGATATCAATATCGGCATTCTGTTTTTCTTGGCGATGGCGGGAATGTCGGTGTATGCCGTGCTGTTTGCCGGTTGGTCATCCAATAACAAGTATTCATTGTTGGGCGGTATTCGGTCGGCTGCGCAAACCATCAGCTACGAAGTGTTTTTGGGTTTGTCGGTCATGGGTGTAGTGATGCTCTCCGGATCATTCAATATGCGCGCTATTGTGGAAGCGCAGCGCGATGGTTGGTTCGTGGTGCCGCAATTTTTAGGTTTTGTTACGTTTCTGTTGGCAGGTGTGGCCGTTGCGCACCGCAGTCCCTTTGATTTGCCAGAGGCGGAATCGGAGCTGGCATCGGGCTATCACACTGAATATTCCGGCATGAAGTGGGTTATGTTTTTTGTCAGCGAGTATGTGGGTGTGGTGCTGATATCTGCCCTGTTAGTGACGCTGTTTTTTGGCGGTTGGCATGAGCCGGCTTTGTTGGGGTTTGATTTGTGGCCGCAGTGGCTGTCGTTTATTCCTGGTATTTTTTGGTTTGCTGGTAAAACGGCATTTTTCATCATGTTGTTTATTCTTGCTCGCGCTGCACTGCCGCGACCGCGTTATGACCAGGTGATGGCGGCAGGCTGGAAATTCTGCTTGCCGTTGACGCTGTTGAATCTGTTGCTGACTGCGGTAACGATTTTGTTGCAGAACACAGCGGGAGGTGTGTGATGGCGACAGTAAAACAAGTATTGGGCGGTATCGGAAGTCAGTTGCGCAGTTTATGGATGATTTTTTCTCATGCATGGCGCAAGCGAGACACCTTGCAGTACCCAGAAGAAAAAGTGTACCTGCCACCGCGTTATCGCGGACGCATTGTGTTGACGCGCGATCCTGATGGTGAGGAGCGCTGTGTCGCCTGCAACTTGTGTGCGGTGGCTTGCCCCGTTGGTTGTATTTCCCTGCAGAAGGCGGAGAAAGAAGATGGTCGCTGGTATGCGGATTTTTTCCGCATCAATTTTTCGCGCTGTATTTTCTGCGGTATGTGTGAAGAGGCTTGCCCGACTACCGCGATCCAGCTGACACCGGATTTTGAGATGGCGGAATACAATCGCCAGAATTTGGTGTATGAAAAAGAACATTTGCTGATTTCTGGCGTAGGAAAATATCCGGATTACAACTTCTATCGCGTGTCAGGTATGTCGATTGCAGGCAAGGCGAAAGGCGCTGCTGCCAATGAAGCCGCGCCCATTGATGTACGCGGTTTAATGCCATGAGGTTTGCTCCATGCTGATTGCTTTTTATATCTCTGCTGCAGTGGCGTTGTTGTCCACTGTGGGTGTCATCAGTACGCGTAAACCGATACACGGTTTGTTGTATCTGGTGGTGTCGTTGCTCTCAGTGGCAATGATTTTTTTCGCCATCGGTGCGCCCTTTGCTGGCGCGTTGGAAATTATTGTCTACGCCGGCGCCATCATGGTGTTGTTCGTTTTTGCTGTGATGATGTTGAATCTGGGCGAGAAAGGCATGCGCCAGGAAACTGCTTGGACGGGCCTCAAAGTGTGGTTGGGGCCGTCGGTGTTGGCGGCGGTGTTATTGGCAGAATTATTGTACGCCATGGTTGTGGGTGAACTGCCAGCAGCGGGTCTGCACGATGTTGATGCAAAGCAGGTCGGTATTGCTCTGTATGGACCGTATTTATTGTGTGTTGAGCTGGCTTCCATTCTGTTGTTGGCCGCATTGGTTGCTGCGTACCACTTGGGACGCGCTGATGAGAAGAGTGACTGCTGATGAATGGTGTTCCACTTGAACATGGTTTGATCCTTGCAGCCTTGCTGTTTGTATTGGGCTTGGTTGGCGTGCTGATGCGCCGCAATGTTTTGTTTGTGCTGATGAGTCTTGAAGTCATGATGAATGCTGCGGGCTTGGCGTTTGTGCTGGCTGGCAGTCGGTGGGGGCAGCCTGATGGGCAGATTATGTTCATCCTCATTTTGACCTTGGCGGCTTCAGAAGCCTCTATCGGTTTGGCGATTCTGTTGCGCCTGCACCGCCGTTTTCATTCGCTGGATATTGATGCAGCAAGCGAGATGCGAGGATGACTTTTTCTCTGACACAGTTATTGCCTCTGGCCTTTCTCTTCCCATTGCTGGGTTATGTCCTGTTGGCTTTTTCACGCGGCCGCTGGTCTGAAAATCTGGCGGCTACAGTGGGTGTGGGCAGTATGGCACTGTCAGCACTGGTCGCCATGTTGGTGGCTTATGGTTTTTTAACCAACACACCGGAAGCGGGTAGTGAATTGCAGGTGCTGTGGACGTGGATGCAAATTGGAAGTTTTGCACCGCGTATTGCGCTGCATTTGGATGGATTGTCCCTGACGATGTTGTGCGTTGTGAGTGGCGTCGGCTTTTTAATACACCTGTTTGCTTCTTGGTATATGCGCGGTGAAGAAGGTTATTCGCGCTTCTTTGCCTACATGAATTTGTTTGTCGCCAGCATGTTGTTTTTAGTCTTGGCAGATAACCTTCTGTTCCTGTACTTCGGTTGGGAAGGTGTGGGTTTGTGTAGTTATTTGTTGATCGGGTTTTATTACAAACACACGGCCAACGGCCATGCCGCGATGAAGGCATTTATTATTACCCGTGTCGGTGATGTTTTGATGGCCATCGGTTTGTTTATTTTGTTCCGTGAGTTGGGAACCCTGGATATTCAGGCCATTCTCGACTTGGCACCGGCGCATGCTGATCGCCCTGCCTTGGCTCTGGCAGCGTTGATGTTGTTGGGTGGTGCCGTGGGTAAATCGGCACAGCTGCCTTTGCAAACATGGTTGGCTGATGCGATGGCTGGCCCGACACCGGTGTCTGCGTTGATTCACGCAGCCACCATGGTGACAGCTGGCGTCTATTTGATTGCACGCACTCACACGGTGTTTGAAATTTCTCCAGATGTACTGCAGCTCGTTGGTTTAACGGGTATGGCAACTTTGCTGCTGGCTGGTTTCAGTGCCATGGTGCAAACAGATATCAAACGAATCTTGGCCTATTCCACCATGAGTCAGATCGGTTATATGTTTTTGGCGCTGGGTGTTGGCGCTTGGCAGGCCGCAGTTTTTCATTTGATGACTCACGCATTTTTTAAAGCATTATTGTTCTTGTCGGCAGGCGCAGTGATTGTGGCGTGTCATCACGAGCAGGATATTTTCAAAATGGGCGGTCTGCGCAAAAAGTTGCCCTTGGTGTATGCCTGCTTTTTGGTGGGCGGCTCGGCATTGGCAGCGCTGCCGTTGGTGACAGCGGGTTTTTACAGTAAAGATGAAATTTTGTGGTTCGCTTTTGCTAATGGCAAAACGCTATTTTTCTACGCCGGTTTGTTTGGTGCATTGTTGACTTCTATCTACACCTTTCGTCTGATTTTTATTGTGTTTCACGGTGAAGAAAAAACATCAGCGCACGCAGGGCATGGCATCGCTCATGGCTTGCCACTCTTGGTGTTGTTGCTGTTATCGACAGCAGTAGGTGCCATGATTCATCCGCCATTAAAAGGTGTATTACCGGAGTCTGTGGCTGTGGCGAGTGAATCTTCACGCCATATATTGGAGGTGATTTCTGCCGCGGTGGCTGTTATTGGTGTTGCTGTGGCGGCGTGGCTGTTTTTGCCGGCAAAAAGTCCGCTACAAAGTGTGTTTGATCAGCGTTGGGCGCACGGCCTGCGTTGCTTGTGGAAATACGCTTGGGGCTTCGACATCTTGTATGACCGATTATTTGTGAAGCCGTATTGCTGGTTGGTGCGCATTAATAGCCGAGATTTGGTAGATGTGTTGGTGGAGTCCATACCGCTATTGATGCGCAAAGGGCACAGCGTGTTGAGCGCAACAGAAAACGGTTTAGTGCGTTGGTATGCAGCCAGTATCGTTGCTGGAGCTGCGGCTGTGTTATTGATTGTGTTGTGGCTGTAAGAAGCGGAAAACGAAGCGGGAAAACATAACGACATGAGTATTATCTGGTTGATATTTATTCCCTTGCTGGGAGGCTTGCTGAGCTGGCAGAGCGAGTATGTCAGTCGCGCCGCGCCGCGCTGGATTGCGTTGTTGAGTATGTTGTTGATGGGCGCTTTAGCGGTGCATCTGTTAGCGCACGGTGATTACACCTTGTTGCCTGCGGCAGATGGCACGACAACGGCATGGCAAGAGGAATAC